>CATXML010000048.1 GCA_958372035.1 uncultured Collinsella sp.
GCACCGCGTACTCACAGCCTTTCTGGCGACGATCGTGATCGAGCTTCTTAAAGAAGTCCTCGTTTTTGTGCTTGGTCGCAGTCTCGTCGTTCTCGTTTTTCATCTCGAACATAATCGAAATGACCTCGTTGCCGCTCGCGTCGCACTCGCGGAAGATAAAGTCGCCCTTGGTACCCTCGGACGCATCGTTGTCTTTCTCGAAGTACGCGTTAGGAAACGCCGTCATGCGCAGACGGTTAAACTCGGTCTCGCAGTGCTGCTCGAGCGACTCGCCCACCATCTTGGTGGACAGGCGGACCTTCATGTCCTTAAGGCGCTCAATCTCTTCATCCTTGTAGCGAATCAGGTCATCGCTCGCGCGCTTGGCCTGCGCAAGCTCGAGCTCGTGTGCCGCCTTGGCCTGTTCCTCGCGAGAATCGCGCACCGCCAGCTCGCTCGTCAGCTTGGCACGTGCCTCATCGCGCTCTCGCTCCACCGCGGCGACCGCCTCCGACAGGTTCATTTTTGCCATCAGTTCCTGCTCGCGCAACTGGGCACGCAGACCCTCGGCCTCTTGCTCAGATTGTGCCTTTGCGGCGGAAAACTTCTCCTGTACCGTCGCGCGGTAGTCAGCAAGCGCGCGCTCAGCTTCACCGCGAGCAGCATCGAGCTCGCGCTGCGACTCTGCCGCGGCAGCGGCAAGCGCCATCTCCTGGGCCTTGTCCGCCGCGGCAAGCCTGGCCTGCAGCTCGGCAATCTGAGCATCACGTGCAGCCAAATCGTTTTGAGCAGCATTGCGCGCCACCGACTCGACGAGCTTGGCTTCGTCATCTTTGCGCTCCAGCTGCGCACGCAAATTGTCGATTTCTCGCTGAAGCTCGGCGTTTTCCTTTTGAGCATCGGCACGGGCCTCAACCGCCGCGCGCTGACTTGCGCTCTCGCGCTCTGTGGCAGCGCCCTCGAGCTTGGCGCGCAGCTCGGCAAGCTCAGCGTCGCGCTTGGCAACCTCTTGTGCCAGCTTCTGCTCCGCGGCGTTCTTCTGCTCGACAAGTTGAGCGTTGCGCTGAGAATCTGCCTTTTGCAAGGCAGCCGTCGAACGCGAGCGCTCAAGCTCCAGCGCCTGCTCGCCCTCGCGCTGGACTGCCTTCACACGCTCATCCAGGTCGCGCGAAAACTCGGCATTGCGCACTTGCTTGACGATGTCCGCATAGCCAGACGCATCGACCTTAAAAACTTCGCCACAATGCGGGCACTTGATCTCGTTCATAGCAGCTCCTCGATGGACGCAAATTTCAACCGCTTACACTCTACCGCGCCGCACGGACAAAAAAGACGCCGCCGCCATAATAGCAACAGCGCCAGAACCACCACAAAGGTGCCTGTCCCCTTTGTGGCGGTTTGTGTGACGGTTCGAGAATTACAGTCCAAAGAAGCTCAAGATCTGGTCTCGGCTTACGGGCTTGTACTCGTTGGCGTCGAGGCCCACATCGTAGCGATAAATGGGGCGCTCGCGATCGCAGTTGCGCGCGTTGGTGCGGTCTCCCCTGCTGTGGATATGCCCGTGCAGCATGATGGCGCCACGCGCCTTGCCATTCCAGCTGAGCATGGGGTAATGGCTCAACACCAGGCGATGGCCCTTGGCATAGCCGGGAGCAATCTCCAGGTAATCACGCACGTCTTCCCAGATTTGGGGCGCAGCTGGATCTTCCCAGTCACCGTCATGGTTGCCACGGATGAGCGTTACGTTCTGACATTCGATGCGCTCGCGCAGGCGCACAGCATCCGCCAGGGGCAAACGATAGGTAAAGTCTCCCAAGATATAGAGACGGTCGTCCGCCGCCACGCACTCATTCACGGCATCGATGACCTTGCGGTTCATCTCCTCGACCGAGCCAAATGGCCGGTCCATGTCGTGCAGGATATTCGTGTCGCCCAGGTGCAGGTCGGCGGTAAACCACATCATCGTCTCTGTCCTCATTTCGCAACGTGTTCAACTCGTGCTAAGTATACAGACGCAGCGATGCGGCGGTTATCCAAAGAGCCCGCCGAACAGTCCGCGGCGGCGCTTGTCTTGCTTTTTCGAAGCGTCACCCTGAGTTTTCTTGTCCTGCCGCTTCTTACGGTCCTGCTCCAGCTCATCATCGTCGAGCAGCATATCCCACTCAAACGGGTCATCCGTCAGATCGAACAGGCCATCGTCATCAAACATGGCAGCCTCCCTTACCGACTAGCGAGCATCCACCACGTAGAGGCCAACGCGCACCTGGTGCCACGGGCTACGCTCGGGGGCAACCTGCTGCACGCGCGCCTCAAATACACCCTCGTGTCCATAATGCATCATCACGGATAGCGGGCCGACCCCGTTTCCCGGAACATAGCCGAGCTTGGTGTTGCCGTAATAGATCGCAACCGCCTCAGGGTCATGGGGATTATCGCGCTCGGCACACAGCGTCAGCTTATCGCCGACCTTAAGATCGCCCAGGACCAAGGCACCGTCGGCATACTGAAATCCTGCGATATGAAACGACAAAAGAACACGTGAAGGCTCGTACATGGCAGCTCCTCTAACGGCCGGATAAACCGGCGCTTAACCTTACTGAGAAGTTTACGGGCCCGTGCGGACACGAATTCACCCGCTCGCGCCTTTCACCCAGTTGCCGCAACGCTTGCGAGACAGAGCGCTTGCAGATAAGATAGAGGCACGGATGGCACCCGTTGCAGCGGGTCTTGCCAACTCCGGTGCACGTTTACATCGTGAGAAGTGGCCGTCTTCGCTTACGCGGGGGCGGCTATTTCATTCGGCCGATAAACAGGCCGAGTTCGATAGCCGCGATTAACAACGCCAGTAACGAAATAACATCGCTTACGTTCATACCAATTCCCTTCTAAAGGGAGTTGGCCCATCCGTACCCCATGGCAGTAGTCTAACGTAAATGGCAGGTAATAGGAACACTTGTTCGTATTACCTGCCATTTCCTAATGCACAAACATGCGCACGAATTTGTGCTTCCAGCTTGCGTAGGGCGCATACCGAAACGGCACGTCCAGCCAGGTTGCCTTGTTCACGATGCTCTTCTTGTGGCTAAACGTATCGAAGCTCTCGCGTCCATGGTACTGTCCCATACCGCTCGCCCCCATGCCGCCAAAGCCCATATGGCTCGTGGCCAAATGCATAATGGTGTCATTAACACAGCCACCACCAAAGGGCATGTAACGCACAAAGCGCTGCTGAACCTCACGGTCTTGGCTAAAGATATACAGGGCCAGCGGCGTCGGACGATCCGTAATAAACGTCTCGGCCTCGTCTAGGCTCTCAAACGACAGCACCGGCAAGATGGGGCCGAAAATCTCCTCCTGCATTACGGCGTCCTCAGGCGCCACGCCGTCCAAAATCGTCGGTTCAATCTTGAGCGACGACTCGCGCGCGGTACCTCCCAGCACAACCTTGTCGGGGTCGATCAGCCCGCGTACGCGCGCGAAATGCTTGGCGTTGACAATATGACCGTAATTCTCATTGTCGAGCGGATGCTCGCCAAACATGCGGCAGGCCTCCTCCTTGATGAGGTCCAGCAGCTCGTCGTGCACGCGCGCATCGACCAGCAGGTAGTCGGGCGCCACGCAGGTCTGCCCCACGTTGAGCCATTTACCAAAGGCGATACGGCGTGCCGCGACCTTCAAGTTAGCCGTCGCATCCACGATGCAGGGACTCTTTCCGCCCAGCTCAAGCGTCACGGGTGTGAGGTTTTTACTTGCACGCTCCATGACGAGCTTGCCGACCGGAACGCTACCGGTAAAGAAGATCTTGTCCCAGCACTCATCGAGCAACGCTTCGTTTTCGGCACGCCCGCCTTCGACGACCGTCACCAAGCGCGGATCAAATGCCTCTTCACAGATTTGCTTGAGCACCGCGCTCGATGCCGGAGCATAGGCGCTCGGCTTGATGACCACGGTATTGCCCGCGGCAAGGGCGCCGGCGAGTGGCTCGAGCGTCAGTAAAAACGGGTAGTTCCACGGAGCCATGATGAGTGTGACGCCATAGGGCACGGACTGCGTCTTGCACACACTCACGGCGTTGGCGAGGTCACACGGACGCAGGCGCGAGCGACTCCATCGAGCCACATGCGCAATCTGATGACGAATCTCGGAAAGCGAGGTGCCGATCTCGCACATATACGCCTCGTCATGCGACTTTCCCAAATCGGTCTTGAGCGCATGGGCAATATCGGCCTCGTGGGCCCGCACCGCATCGCGTAAACTCACGAGCGCACGACGTCGAGCATCGACATCAAACGTGGCGTGCGTCTTAAAATAGGCGCGCTGATCGGCAACGATGCGCGCGATTTCCTCGGTGTTCATGGGCCCTCCTAGTTCTCGTCTTCAAACATACCACCCGCAACGACCTCGTACATATGCTCGAGCTCCAAACGGTCCATTAAAAGCGGAACGGGGTACAGGGGATTGGCCTCGGCATCGGCATGCGCCGCCATCTCAGGAATGTCGGAGCGGCGAATGCCCGTCACATATTTGGGTATGCCCAAGGCGGCGTTCATGCGGTCGACCCAATCGATAAAGGCCTCAGCAGCCACGTTGTCCAGCGCATTAGCCGGCGCAATGCCGGCCATGCGGGCGAGATCGGCGAGCTTGGGAGCAGCAGCTTCGCCATAGGCGCGAAGCATGTGCGGCAGGATGATGGCGTTGGCCAAGCCGTGGGGAATCCCGTAACGCCCGCCCAGGCTGTGCGCGATGGCATGGACGTATCCAACATAAGAGCGCGTAAAGGCAACGCCCGCTTTATACGCCGCCGAAAGCATATTGCGGCGCGCACGCATGTTGCCACCGCACTCATAGGCCTCGAGCAAATTGTCGTGGATGAGCTGCACCGCCTGGCGCGCCATCTTGCGCGTATAGGGCGTGGTGCTGCGCCCGATAAAGGCCTCGACGGCATGTGTCAGGGCGTCCATGCCCGTTTGCCCCGTAATGGAGGCGGGCAGGCCGCGCGTAAACTCGGGGTCGTGCACCGCAAAGCGCGGGATCAGCACAAAGTCGTTAATGGGATACTTGTAGTGCGTCTCGTCATCGGTAATTACCGCTGCAAGCGTGACCTCGCTTCCCGTGCCCGCCGTGGTGGGAACGGCGATGAGCAGCGGCAGGCGACGATGGATACGCAACAGGCCGCGCATCTTGTTGATGGGCTTCTTTGGCTGCGCGATGCGCGCGCCCACGCCCTTGGCGCAGTCCATGGCCGAACCGCCGCCAAAGCCGATAATGGCCTGGCAGGCGCTCTCTCGATACAGAGATGCCGCTTCCTCCACGTTTGAGACCGTGGGGTTCGCACATGTTTCGGCATAGACCGCAGCGCTAATTCCCTTGGACGCGAGCGCTGTCTCGAGCGGTGCCGTGAGCCCCAGACGGGCAATGCCGGGATCCATCACGATAAGAACCCGCTGTATCGAACGCTTTTGAAGCACTGTGGGCACATCCTCAGCGTGTTCCAGAATGCGTGGCTCGGTATAGGGCAGCACCGGCAATGCGATGCGAAAAACCGTTTGATACGTTCGGCACCAGGCGCGGCGGGCTAGATGCATAAAGGAAGCTCCTTCATTTGTTGATTGGTCAACATTTGCTCGACCGATTGTACTCATCGGAGGTCGCACGAGGTCTAGCAATCGTTAATCAATCAACATCTACACATGCTTAAATTGTTTTATTAAAAATCATTCCTAATAGGCTTCACATTCGGTCTCATTTATGGATAATAGAACTCGTCAAGACGCACGTCCGGAGAGGGCCCTTACGGGACCGGACGAGCGCACCATCGCCATCGATCGAAAGGATCGAATCATGAAGTTTGTTTGCCCCGTTTGCGGTTATGTGGAAGAGTTCGACGGCGACCAGCTGCCCGAGGATTTCAAGTGCCCCCAGTGCGGCGTTCCCGGCTCTCGCTTCCTGAAGCAGGAGGAGGGCCAGCTCGAGTGGGCTGCCGAGCACGTCGTGGGCGTCGCCAAGATGGAGGGCGTCTCCGAGGACATCGTTGCCGATCTGCGCGCCAACTTTGAGGGCGAGTGCTCCGAGGTCGGTATGTACCTGGCCATGGCTCGCGTTGCTCATCGCGAGGGTTATCCCGAGATCGGCCTGTACTGGGAGAAGGCTGCCCACGAGGAGGCCGAGCATGCCGCCAAGTTCGCCGAGCTCCTGGGCGAGGTCGTGACCGATTCCACCAAGAAGAACCTCGAGATGCGCGTTGAGGCCGAGAATGGCGCCACCGCCGGCAAGACCGATCTTGCCAAGCGCGCCAAGGCCGCTGGCCTCGATGCCATCCACGACACCGTGCACGAGATGGCTCGCGACGAGGCCCGCCACGGCAAGGCTTTCGCTGGCCTGCTCAAGCGCTACTTTGGCTAAGCCAACTGCCTGAGACATAACCTCTAGCTCGAAGAAGGCCCGGACCGTATTGGTTCGGGCCTTTTTGTGTCTCGAGGACTCGTTAACGCCCTGAAATAGAGCTATCTTCGGCATCGGTCTCTCGTCAAAAACTAAGTGAGTAGACTTTTCGAAACTTGCCGAGCAGACCATCCGTATTGCTTTATAAAGTCGCAGGTAAATGACTTGTTTCAAAACGGCCTGGTCGCCAAAGTGCCAAAAGCCTACTCACTTAGAACCGCAGCCGTCCACGATCGAGCTGTTTTGTGTCTAACGGGCATCTTTCCGTCAATTACTCCCAATTTTGTCCAGTCAACGAACAGTTCAGACCGGAGTAATGTCTCAGCCCTTTGCTCATCTGAGCTTTTATCACGATATTCAGCATCGAGCATCCTGCATATGGCCTTAACGATCGCGCGGAATCTATCCTCATCGGATATCTGTCTGTGTGTCAGGAGAAGTACATCGTAGCCCATGGCCTGAAGGGCCGTCATGCGGTCAGCGTCACGCAAGCCATCCCCTGCGCGTCCGTGCGAGGCCTTTCCCTGACATTCAATGGCCACCTGTCGCCTGCCGTCCGGCGAAGAAAGAAGTAGGTCGATATATACACGGGACTTTCCCACAATCGCTCGAGCACTTGTGCTTAGCATCACTTCAACATTAAGCTCTATGCCGCAAAAACCTTCGCCTCCCAGGGATCGCGGCAGTGCAAGTAGCAAATACGCCTCGACCTCAAAAGGCGACGCGGCGCCCAATGGAACGAGTTGCGATACCGCTATAAATCTATTGCCGTAACGCATCCCGCAAACATCTGAACAAAAACGGTCAAGGTCTCCGCCCAAAACCAAAGCGTCTCGACGCCATAAATTTGAGGCGGTGCCGTCCTCGGACGGGCAGCGCACCCAACCGAACGTTGTCGAAATCGCGCCCGAATCAATTGCACGCGAAAGCTCCGCCTCAAGTGCCGCCGGCAGGGCACACACCGCAAACAAGCCACACATCTCCGCCAATACCAAAAGAAGCTGAAGATCCGTCAGATGCCGCAACATGATGAATGCCGTCAGTAGAGGAGACGTAATCAAAGCCCCATACTCCGTTTCCAGCACGGATTCCCTGGGAAGCTCACCAAGAAACAGCCGCTGCCTAATGCTGGCAGGACAAGTCCGTTTGTTTCTCGTCCGAACCAATGTATACAACGGAAAAACGAGCGCGACCGCAGCCGTCGGGTTGCGGGCGAGATCATATCGCTGCCGGTCTTCTTCCGGTCGTGGAAGCGGCGGACACAAAGCGCGGACTTGAGGAGGCAAACGCCAGTACCTAAAAGCTGATATGTCACAAAGTAGATCCTTCATAGGCACAGGAAAACACGAATTTCAACCCAGTCAGTCACGCATTGGCGCGAACGCACCAAAAATGGCGCCGAACGGACTGCCAAGTTTTCAACAGCCCTCCCCAACTGGCCAAAAGCTTGCCGAGAGCTGGACGAAGCCCTGTTGAAAACCCCATTTTTTCTCATGCAGGAGCTTTGCGCGGCA
>CATXML010000049.1 GCA_958372035.1 uncultured Collinsella sp.
GACAAACTTCATGCCCTCCGGTCCGCCCTGGGAGCCAGGTTGACTAACTAGGGCCCGGCATTCAGAAAAGTCAGTGCAGCAAAATGGCGATGCGGATGGTGCGAATAAGAAAGGGGCACGTTGCTGAAACGTGCCCCCTATGAGTGAGGTATGAGGCTAGCGCTCGTAGATTACGTTACCTGCCAGGTAGGTGACCTGGACCTTGGTGGCTTGGAGTTCTTGGGGGTCGATGGTGAGTGGGTTTTGGTCCAGGACTACCAGGTCGGCGTATTTGCCGGGTTCTAGGCTGCCGAGGTTTTGCTCGTCGCCCGCTGCATAGGCGCTGCCCAGGGTGTAGTTGCGCAGAGCCGTTGCCGCATCGATACGCTCGCTCGGCAACCAGCCGCCCTCGGGCCAGTGGCTTTTGGGGTCTTGGCGCGTAATAGCCGTGTAGAGCACGTTCATGCTGGTAACAGGCGTGATGGGGCTGTCGGTACCGAAGGCTTGGCGAATGCCGCGCTGCTTATAGGTTGCAAACGGCCACATGATGCGGCTGCGCTCCATGCCCAAATCGCGCTCGGGGCCGCCCGGATCGAGCGTGATGTGGCAGGGCTGGCTCGAGGCGACCACGTTGAGCTTGCGCAGGCGGTCGATGTCCTCGGGCAGGAGGTTCTCCAGATGCTCGAGTGTGTTATGGCCGTGCTGGGGCAGGCCGTACAGGTCGGCGGCCTCCTCGAAGATATCCAGCGCGGCATGAATCGCACCGTCGCCGATGACGTGGATACGCACAGTGTGGCCGCGCTCCGCAGCCGCCAGAACCAGCTTACGCATGCGCTCGGCAGGAACTGTCAGACGGCCTTGGTCGCCCGGGAAGCGCGGGTTGGTATAGGGATCGGTGAGGTATGCGGTGTGCTCGCTCGACACGCCATCGAAGAACTGCTTAAAGCCCGGCGCCGAGAGCAACGCATTGTTTGCGTAGCGGGTCTGAAGTTCTTCCAAGCGCGATTGGTCATCCAACAGCGTGGGGAACAGGTGGGCGCGAATGCCCAGCTTGCCAATCGCCTGAAGCTTGTCGTAGACGTCGTCGCGGATAAAGTCACAGCCCGGCATGGGCATGAGCGACATGTCGCAAATCGAGGTAATGCCCTGCTCGGCCATGCGTTTCATTTGGTCGGCATACGCGCTCGCGATGCGATCCTCGCCCAGCCACTCAAGACAGCGCGGCAGCAGCTGCATGGCCGCAGCCTCGTGAGCGATACCCGTGAGCTCGCCATTTGCATCCTTGTCGTAGCTGCCACCCGCCGGCGGCTCGCTGTCGCGCGTCACGCCGAGTGCCTCGAGCGCGCGGCTGTTGAGCCACAGCGTGTGCCCGTCGCCCGAGTACATAACGCAGGGACGATCAGGAAATGCCGCATCGAGGGAGGCCTTGGTAGGGTGCTCGGGCGGATCCCAACGGTAGTCGCGCCAGCCCTGCGTCACAACCCAAGCGTCATCGGGCAGGTCCTGGGAAAACTCGAGCGCGTGTTGCACCAGCGCCGCCTCGGACGTGCCCATATCCATGAGCATGTACGGCGAGGAGCCGACCGAGGTATGGAAGAAGTGCAGATGAGCGTCATGGAAACCTGGGCAGACAAACTGCTCGCCGTAGTCGATAACCGGCGTGGCGGCAGGCGCGGCGGCAATCACGTCATCGGGCGCACCGACTGCGACGATACGGTCGCCTGCGATGGCAATCGCCAGCTCGCGGGCGGTATCGATGCCGTCTTGCGCGGTAAAGACGTTCTTGGAGCGGATAATCCGATCGATATGTTGCATGGGCATCCCCATCTCTGGCAGGAAATTCAACACCCCCGAGTGTACTCCCCCGCCCTTGTAACAAAACCCCAAGCGGCAAACGGCAACTTTACCAGCCCTAGCGGCAGGTGGCATACTGGAGAGAGCCTGTACGATTTTGCGATCAACCCAGCAAGGAGCAAATCGACCATGACGAAGACCAAGGCACAGCAGATTATGGCGGCGACCGAGGCTCGCGCGGCTGACGACGTCACCGCAGCCATCAAAGATATCGCTACCGAGTTTGAGCCCTATATCATCAAGCAGCGCCGGCACTTCCATAAGCACCCGGAGCTGAGCCTTGCCGAGGAGCGCACGACCTCCGACATCGCCAACCAGCTCGATGCCATGAATATCCCCTACGAGCGTCCGCTCAAGACCGGCTTGGTGGCAACGCTTCGCGGTACCGCGCCGGACGCCTACCGCGAGGACGGCACGCCGCGCCGCCGCATCCTGCTGCGCGCCGACATCGACGCCCTGCCCGTCACCGAGCAGACCGGCGAGGAGTTCGCCAGCGTCAACGAGGGCTGCATGCATGCCTGCGGCCACGACTGCCATATCGCCATGATGCTCGGCACGTTGCAGATTCTGCGCCACATGACCGATGACATTCACGGCGAGGTCCGCATCGTGTTCCAGCCCAGCGAGGAAAACGGCCAGGGTGCCAAGCTCATGATCGGCACCGGCGTGCTCGATGGCGTCGATGGCGCCTATGCCGCGCACATCTGGAGCGAGGTCGACGCCGGCACCGTGAGCTGCGAGCCCGGCCCGCGCATGGCCAATACCGACTGGTTCCGCATCGACGTTCGCGGCACCTCGTGCCACGGTGCCATGCCCCAGCGCGGCCACGACGCCGTTATGGTGGCGGCAGAGATCGTCAACGCCCTGCAGACCATCGTCTCGCGCGAGATTAGCCCCTACGAACCCGCCGTCATCACCGTCGGCGAACTGCACGGCGGCACCGCGCGCAACGTTATCGCCGGCACGGCGTACCTCGCTGGCACAGTGCGCACCTATGGCGACAAGACGCATGAGGAGATGCCCGAGCTTATGCGCCGCATCGTGGAGCACACCGCAGCAGCACTAGGCGCCGAGGCCGAACTCACCGACTACACTATCGCCAACTACAAGGTCGAAAACGATGCCGCCTCGAGCGAGCGCTGCCGCCAAGCTGTGCTCAAGTGCCTGGGCCCCGCAGGCGAGGGCCATTACCGCGGCACGCTTTCGGGCGAGGATTTCTCGGAGTACCTGCGCCGTGTGCCGGGCGTGCTCGCCTTTGTTGGCACGCGCAACCCCCAGATCGGCGCCACCTATGCCCAGCACTCCTGCTTCTACAAGATCGACGAGAGTGTGCTCGCCAAGGGCTCCATGGTAGCCGCCCAGTATGCCATCGACTTTTTGGCCGAGCCCACACAAGAAGAGCTCGACGGCCCCACGATCGCCGCGGTTGCCGAGACCAATCCCGACCTGGCCGCCAAGCTGCGCTCTGCCAAGGCAACGGCCGCCGAGGCCCGCGACGCCATGCACGACGCCCGCACCGCCCGCCATGCTGCCATCAAGGGCATCCACGATGCGCGGGCTGCCGCTCGCCACGAGGAGAAGCGCGACGAGTAGCCGTCACGCCCACCCATAACAACCTGGCTAGAGCAAAGCGGGGGCGAACGTTATCTCAACGTTCGCCCCCGCTTATGTGTCGACCGCTTTTCTAGCGCGTCCTCCGTCACGACAGGTAAGAGCGAAGGATGGTGAGCCAGCGTGGGGTTTCGAGGTGGATGATATCGGTGGGAACTCCGGCGGGAGCGTGACCACCAAAGAGCAGGCCCGCGTCTGCCGGGTTGATAAGGCGCACGATCCATACGGTAACGACCAGCACACACAGAACAATAACCGCAATGTCGATGCCACGCTTTAGCTTGCTCGATGCCACCTCCTCGCGCACGAACGCGAGCGCAAACGCAATCGGCACCACCCAAAACAGCGGATGGTAGGCAAAGGCAGCCGCATAATCGAGGCGCAGCGCCGCCAGCCACGCCCTCGTCATGCCGCATCCCGGACAAGGAATGCCCGTCATCAATCGAAAAATGCAGCCAATGTCGAGCAGGTAGAGCGCGAGCCAGGCGACAAAGAGCGCGCCGGTGCAAAAAAGGGCGCGGCGAAGGAGCTCTGCCGTGCCCCTATGTCCCTGGGAGCTGTTCACGCCGCCCTTATTGTTAGGCACGAGCGCCAAGGCGAGTGTTGTAAGCCGTTGCCATGGCATTGGTATTATTGATGACGATGTTCATAGCGAAGATGGGACCAAGGCCGCACAGGAGCGCGCCGAAGATCTGCCACAGAAGAACGGTGGTGCCGTTTTCCTGGAACACCAGGCCGTAGCGAGGAGCGTTGGCCTGCAGGCGGTTGCCAATCTTGTAATACCAGTAGTACGCGTAGAAGCCGCAGGTCACAAACGATAGAAGGATGAATTCCGCCAGACCCGGCGTGTAATCGCCGTCATCCTGACACAACGTGTTGACGTCGCGTGCCAAGCAATACAGGAAGTAGAACGAATAGATACCGCAGGTCACAAGAGAGAGCAGCAGCCAGCCGATCAGGCTGCGGTCAGCCTTAATGGGGCCATAGCCCATCGGAGCGGATGCGGACTGTTGGGCGTATTGACCGGTGTACTGCTGCTGAGGCTGGGGCGCGGGCTGAATAGCCTGGGCCGGAGCGGGCTGGGGCTGCGGGGCCGCAGCGGCAGAAGCGGCACCAACGGCGGATCCGCAAACAGGGCAGAATTTGGCATCATCCGAAATGGGAGAACCACAAGTGGGACAGAACATGAGCCTCTCCTTTTCCTAAGGCGTCGCACGCCTTCAAACCTTACACGTCTACGTTCTCAACAATAGCCGCGACGTTGTTGCGCAACATTGACCAATTTCCGAGAAATTTTGCTGCAACCGTTTTCCCAGGCATTTTCTTGCTTTCGCAGTAGAAAAAGGCACCCCGGGCTCAGTTGCCCAGGGCGCCTCGACCGGCTATTCGGTTTGATTGTTTTCGGCAGCAGGATTATCGCCCGGCTCATCCGCCGGCGTGGCAACGGCATCCCAATCGGGCTCCGCAGGCGTCGCCTCGGACGCCGGTGCGGGGACAGGAGCAGGTGCCGGGGCAGGGGCAGGCGCGGGTGCCGGGGCAGGTGCAGGCGCGGGTGCCGGGGCAGGCGCAGCACCAGTGGCTGCCGTGGGATTGAATCCCGCAGGAGCAGGCTTCTTCTCACCCGGGAGCACAAAAGTCAAAACGTCGTCCTTGTCCTCATCGGCCCATTCGCTTGCATAACGTGCAGCCCAATAGCCAACGGCACGGTGCTTGAGCATCTTGCCAAAGACCGTAAGGAACACCGTGACGAATGCAATCAGCACCAGGAACAATACGAGCGTGACACCACCGGCGGTAACAATCGCCTCGATACCCGTGGGGCGATAGTAATAGCCGTACGCGCCAATTCCGGCGATGGCACCAAAGACAGCTGTCAAGATCCACGTAATGGCGTTGGAAACCAGGCCCGTCAAAAACTCGGGAAGGAACGAAGCACAGAACAGCTTGGTCTTGTTGTGCTTAAAGGCCGCCCAAACCTTATCGAGCGAAAACGCGCTCTCGACGCGACCGGTCACCGCAAAGTGCATCACGGCGATGTCGGCGAACATCTTAAAGAAGACACCCAGAATCGCCGAGGCAATCAGAGCCAGGACAAGCAGGCCGAGCGAACCGAACAGCGCTGCCTCGAGTGCATAGGAGCCGTAATAAGAATACGAGCCCGCGGCGCCAATTACCACGCCCTCCACCAGCGAAAGCACTACACCGATAACGGGAATGGCAGCGATAACCTCGAGCACCACCGAGATGACGCTCGAAAAGACTCCGAGACCAAACGACGTGGAGCGCATGAGTGGACGGTCCATGCCGTCATCGACCTTGAGCGAAAGATCACGTCCCCACTCAATACCAAAGCCGGAACCGCACACGCTCGCAATGCAAGCTGCCAAAAAGCCGATGGCAGCCGCAATGCCGCCAATAACGGGAATAAACAACACGAGCACCGACACAACGCAAATCAGCGCCGGCAAAAACGCGATTTGGCATACACGCTGAAGCACGCCCGGAGTCTTTGTCATATCTTGGAACGCCTGAGCCGTGCAGCCCTTTGGCGCATTCGCCACGGGCGGTTGCGGAACAAACTGCTGAGGCTGAGGCTGACCCTGAGGGGCGGAGGCTGCAGCGCCGGCATTGGGGGCACCGCACACGCCGCAGAACTTGTCGTTATCGCCCATGGGGGCGCCACACTGCGAGCAGAACATCGAAATCATCCCTTCGTATCTTGAGCGAGTCACCTGGATCGCAAACGATGTCTTTGGCATCATTATCACCCAATGTGAGTTCAAATACTCAAAGATGACCGATTTGCAAGGTACACGGCGCCAGCAGGCGGTTCGTTGAATGCGTTCGCGCTAGTTCGTACCGCGGAAACCCTTGCCGACGATCTCGGAACTGTCGACAATCGTGATAAAGGCACCCGGATCGACTTCGCGCGCATAGCGGCGCAGCTGCACGGCCTCGCGACGGCTCAGCACGCTCATGATCACCGTCACGCACTTGCCCGAGAAGGCACCGTAGCCGCGACTGATGGTCGCCGTACGGTTGAGATGCTTGACGATAAACTCCTCGACCTTAAGGGGCTCGGAACAAATGACCGTGCAGACCTTACGAAGGTGAATGCTCTCGATGGCCTTGTCGACCACGAGCGTCTTGGCAAACAGGCCGAGCACGCAATACAGGCCGACACGCGGACCATACAAAAAGGCCGCGATGGCCACGATGCCGATATCAACCAACAGCAGCGCGCGGCCAATCTCGAGCGTGGTGCGGCGCTTGAGGATCATGGCGAGGATGTCTGTGCCGCCCGTCGAGGCGCCAATATCAAAGACGATGGCGCTGCCGAGCGCCGGCAGTATCACGGCAAAGCACAGGTCGAGCCACATATCGCCCGTCATCGAAACATCAGTCGGAATAAAGAGCTCAAAAAACGAAACATAGGCGGACAGCGCAAACGAGGCGAAGACGCTCCACAGGATTGCCTTGCGCTCCAAAAAGATAAAGCCCAAAACGACGAGAACCGCGTTGATAATCCACATAAAGACGCCGACGGGCAGGGTCGGGAACAGCGTGGACAGAATGACCGACACGCCCGAGGTGCCGCCAAAAGCAAAGTGATTAGGGGTTTTAAACGCAACGATGGCAAAGGCCGTAAGAATCAGGCCCAGATTGAGCTCGGCGAAAAAGCGCGGGAAGCCCGGCTCCTGGCTGCGCTTTTGGCCGGCACGCTCGCCGCGCTCAATATCGGTGCGATCAACCACGCGCTCCATCGGCACCACGGGAGGACGATGCACCTCCTCGGCAGCTCGCGATGCCGCCTCTGCCGCGGCAGCCTCAATTGCCCATGCCTGGCTTTCTGTTTCGTGCTCGTCAGCCATTACGGCAACCCCTCGTTAACAATTTGGAAACAATGCGCCCATTAGGGTAACGCGGAACGCGACGATTGCAACCCCTAGTTAGACGAGCGGTATGCCTACATCGGGGGCATACAAATAACGGCCGGCCGCACATACATCCGTGCGACCGGCCGTTTGACGTTTTCGCAGATAAAACCTGCCAAAACAAACCTGTCCCTTTTTGGAAGGTTATTCGTGCTGGCTGGTACGGTGCTCGTACTCCTCGGGAGTGATGACATCCTCGATGCGCAGGTTGACGCCTGCCACCTCAAGGCCGGTCATCGCGGCAAGACGCTCGGTGACGCGCGCCTTAACGTCGTCAAAGATCGCAGGCGCATAGGCGCCGTACTCGATGATGACCGAGATGTTGACGACCACGCGGTTGTCGTCGGTGACCTCGACCGTCACGCCCTTGGTCAGGTTCTCGGCACCAAACTGCTCCTGCACAAAGTGCATGAGGTT
>CATXML010000050.1 GCA_958372035.1 uncultured Collinsella sp.
AGCGAAGCGAGAATGTTTGAGCACGGAGGTTACACCCCGGCCCGCCTGGGAGACCCCCGTGGAACAAACCTGCCTACTCCAGCTCAAACGCGCCGGTATACAGCTGGTAGTAATACCCGCGCTTGGCGATCAGCTCGTCGTGGTTGCCGCGCTCGATGATGCGGCCGTGATCCAGACAGATGATCGCGTCAGAGTTGCGCACGGTGGACAGGCGGTGTGCGATGACAAACGTCGTGCGGCCCTCCATGAGCTTATCCATGCCCGCCTGCACGATGGCCTCGGTGCGGGTGTCGATGGAGCTCGTGGCCTCGTCTAGAATCATCGCCGGCGGATCGGCGACGGCGGCGCGTGCGATCGAAATCAGCTGGCGCTGGCCCTGCGACAGCTGCGCGCCGTTGCCGGTGAGCATAGTGTCGTAGCCGTCGGGTAGGCGGGTGATAAAGTCGTCGGCGCCCGCGAGCTTGGCCGCCGCGATGCACTCCTCGTCGGTGGCGTCCAGGTTGCCGTAGCGGATGTTATCCATCACGGTGCCGGTGAACAGGTTCACGTCCTGCAGCACGACGCCCAGCGAGCGGCGCAGATCGGCCTTGCGAATCTTGTTGACGTTGATGCCGTCGTAGCGGATCTTGCCGTCGGCGATGTCGTAGAAGCGGTTGATGAGGTTGGTGATGGTCGTCTTGCCGGCTCCGGTGGCGCCGACAAACGCGATCTTCTGGCCCGGCTTGGCAAACACGGACACGCCGTGCAGCACTTCGTGGTCGGGCGTGTAGCCAAAGTCGACGTTGTCCATGACCAGGTCGCCACGCAGCGGCACGTACTCGATCTCGCCGGTTGCGCGGTGCGGATGTTTCCACGCCCACATGCCGGTGTGGTGGTCAGCCTCCTCGAGCTGCCAGGTATCGGGGTTGACCTGCGCGTTGACGAGCGTCACATAGCCTTCGTCGGCTTCGGGCTTCTCGTCGATGAGCTCAAAGATACGGTCGGCGCCGGCGAGGCCCATGACCACGGCGTTGATCTGCTGCGAGATCTGGCCGATCTGTCCGCAGAACTGCTTGGTCATGTTGAGGAACGGCACCACGACGGCGATGGACAGCGCCATGCCCGAGATGCTCAGGTTGGGCACGCCCAGCGCCAGGAAAATGCCGCCGGCAAGGGCCACCAGCACGTAGAGCAAGTTGCCCAGGTTCATAAGGATGGGCATGAGGATGTTGGCGTACATGTTGGCCTTCTGCGAGACCTCGAAGAGCTTTTCGTTGCGCTCGTCAAAATCGGCCTCGGCGGCAGACTCGTGGCAGAACGCCTTGACGACCTTCTGACCGTTCATGACTTCCTCGATATGGCCCTCGACCACGCCGAGCTCGGTCTGCTGCGCAATGAAGAAACGCGCGGAATTGGAGCCGAGCAGCTTGGTCATAAAGGTCATAAAGGCGACGCCGGCGATGATGACCAGGCACATCCACACGCTGTAGTACAGCATGATAAAGAACACCGTGACGATGATGATGATCGTCATGAGCAGGTTGGGCAGCGACTGGCTGATCATCTGACGCAGCGTGTCGATGTCGTTGGTGTAGTGGCTCATGATATCGCCGCGCTGGTGCGTGTCGAAGTAGCGGATCGGCAGGTCCTGCATGCGGTTGAACATCATCTCGCGCAGCTTCTCGAGCGAGCCCTGCGTGACGATAGCCATGGCGCGGTTCCAGAAGAGCGAGGACAGGACACCGACGCCGTAGATGCAGGCGAGGGTGGTCACGAGCTGCAGAATCTTGGGCTGTGCGGCTTCCCAATCGCCCGACTGCCACGATTCGCTAATAATCTGCAGAGCGCTCTGCAGGAAGGTCGCGCCGATGGAGTTGATGATGGCGCAGAGCACCACGCCGGCGACGACAAGGGGCAAAAGCACGGGATAGAAGCCAAAGAGCGTCTTGATGAGGCGCGACATGGTGCCGCCCTTACGGTTGAGCGCGCGCTCGGCGGTCGTTGCCTTACTCATGTGCCTCGCCTCCTTCCTGGGTCTGAGCTTGCGTTGCGGATGCCTCGGTGTCGGCCTCGACGGCCCCTTCGCCCTCGGCAGACATCTTGTTTTGCGAGGTAAAGGTCTCTCGGTAGATCTCGCTCGTCTTGAGCAGCTCTTCGTGGTTGCCGATCTGTGCGATGCGGCCGCCCTCCATGACAATGATGCGGTCTGCGTCCTGCACGGAGCTGATGCGCTGGGCGATGATGAGCTTGGTCGTGTTGGGCAGATAGCTTGCCAGGCCTGCGCGAATCTTGGCGTCAGTCTTGGTGTCGACGGCGCTGGTGGAGTCGTCCAGGATCAAGATCTTGGGGCGACGCAACAGGGCGCGTGCAATGCACAGGCGCTGCTTCTGACCGCCCGAAACATTAGAGCCGCCCTGTTCGATCCAGGTGTCGTAGCCCTTGGGGAAACCGTCGACAAACTCGTCGGCGCAGGCCAGATGCGCTGCCTCGCGGACTTCCTCGTCGGTGGCGTTCGGGTCGCCCCAACGCAGGTTCTCGGCGATGGTGCCGCTAAACAGCACGTTTTTCTGCAGCACCATGGCGACCTGGTGACGCAGCGCGTCCAGGTCGTAGTCGCGCACGTCCACGCCGCCCACGCGCACAGCGCCTTCGGTGGTGTCGTACAGGCGGGCGATGAGGTTAACGAGCGTGGACTTGGCCGAGCCGGTGCCGCCGATGATGCCGATGGTCTCGCCGCTCGTAATGTGCAGGTCGATATCGTCGAGCGCCTGGCGTTTCGCATGCGCGGAATACTTAAAGCTCACGTGGTCAAAGTCGATGGAACCGTCGGCAACCTCGAGCACGGGCTCGGCGGGATCGGCGATCGTGGGCTCGGCGGCCAGCACCTCGGCAATGCGGTGTGCCGATTCGTCGGCCATGGTCACCATGACAAAGATCATCGACAGCTGCATCAGGCTCATGAGAATCTGGAAACCATAGGTAAAGGTCGAGGAGAGCTGGCCCACGTCGAACAGCGTGCCCTGGCTCGTGATGATGAGCTTGGAGCCCAGGTAGATGATGACGACAAACGCGCCGTTGACGCAGATGTTCATCATGGGGTTGTTAAAGGCGAGCAGCTTCTCGGCGCGGGTGAAGTCCATCTGGACGTCGCGCGCGGCGGTCGCGAACTTCTCCTTCTCAAAGTCTTCGCGCACATAGCTCTTGACCACGCGCATGCCGGTGACGTTTTCCTCGACGGACTCGTTAAGGGCATCATACTTGTGGAACACGCGCGAGAAGATGGGGCGCACCTTAAAGATGATAAAGAACAGTCCAAAGCCCAGCAGCGGAATGATGACCAGGTAGACCATGGCGACGCTGCCGCCCATGATAAACGCCATGGTAAAGGCGAAGATCAATACCAGCGGCGCGCGCACGACGATACGGATGATCATCATAAAGGCCTGCTGCACGTTGTTGATATCGGTGGTCAGGCGCGTGACGAGCGAGGAGCTCGAGAACTCATCGATGTTGGCAAAGCTGAACGTCTGGATCTTGTAGAACAGGTCGTGACGCAGGTTCTTGGCGAATCCGCAGCTCGCATGGCTGCAGGTGACACCAGCCGCGGCGCCAAAAGCAAGCGACGTCAGCGCGATGAGCACCAAAAAGCCTGCGGTGGGAAGCATCTCGGCTACGGTGGCGCCGTCTTTGATAGCGTCGATCAGGTTGGCGGTGATAAATGGAATCAGCATCTCGCAGAGCACCTCGCCAAGCACGAGCAGCGGCGTGGCAACAGTGACTTTCATATAGTCGCGGATGCTTCCCATGAGGGTTTTAATCATCCAGTTCCTCCCAGGTTACGCGGATTTTATCGAGCATTTCGGCGAGGTCCTCGCGCTCGTCGTGGGTGAGCGCGCTAAAGGCCTGCTCTCTAAAGCGAATGCGGGCCGCCTGCTCTACGTGGGCCTTTTCCCATCCCGCTTCGGTCAGGCGAATGGTGAGCTGCCGCCGGTCTTTGGGATTGCGGCTGCGCTCGATAAGGCCGGCGCATTCGATCTTGGAGAGAATCTCGGAAAGCGAACCGGGCTTAAGATCAAAGTGCAGGCCTAGTTCCTGCTGTGACATCTCGCCGTTTGGCTGCTTGGCGAGCAAGCAGACGATGGGGGCCTTTCCCGAGGCGCCGCCGCCGTGAAAGTGCAGAAAGTGGCCGCAGAAGCCCAGCCCGTTTAGGATGTGCTTGGCGAGCGCGTCTGATTGGGACTGTGCCGCGGGCGCATCTGCGGGTTCATGGGGGTCGCCGCCCGGCGTGTGGGGGCAGAGGCCGATGTGGTCATCGCACATGGTGTCGCTCCTTTCTTTAGTTAGGTAGTGCAATTGTTTTGTGCCTAACTAATTTAGGAGTGCAAGAAATAAATGTCAAGGTACCAAACTTATTAAGTTACGGCGTTTTACCAAACGCCGTAACCGCTCGATGCTGCAAACGCTCCTAAGCGGCAATCTGATCCCTTGGGGACGAAGGAAAAGGTATCGTTTTGGGCTGCGATGATGCCTTTCGAAGCGGCCTTGCCAAAAACCATGCCTAATTACTACGATGAATCCAGCGTCGCTGACCACAACAGCTGTTTCTGAAAAAACGCAAGCTATCTACCTGCGGTTTTGTTGGAGAGAAATTCGTTGTGGTTGGAGGCGGGCGGTTAAACGTAGTAAATAGGCATAGTTTTGAAATGGCGCTATATGAGTAGCATCAACTAGGCCGCTATGGAGCAAACAGCCCCCATTTCGAAACCTTTCCGCAACAATTTGCCCTTCGTACCGCTCGCCTCCGCCCGCAACGCCTCCTGCGCTACACTTAGTCGCACTGTGGCGCTGCTGCGCTGTGCCCGAAACAAGGGAGACCCTCATGAAGAACACTCAGCTGCTGCTGATCAACGATATGTGCGGTTACGGCAAGGTCGCGCTTTCCGCCATGCTGCCGGTGCTGTCGCACATGGGTTACCGTATCCACAATCTGCCGACGGCGCTTGTGTCCGATACGCTCAACTATCCCAAGTTCTACATCCACGACACCACGGAGTACGTGCGTCAGAGTCTTGCCATCTGGGAGGAGCTCGGCTTTGAGTTCGACGCCATCTCGACCGGCTTTATCGTGACCGAGGAAGAGACGCGTATCATCTCGGACTTTTGCCACCGCCGCGCGCAAAAGGGCACCAAGGTGTTCGTCGACCCCATCATGGGCGACAACGGCAAGCTCTATGCGGGCGTGCCCGAGTCCACGATTGGCCTTATGCGGCACCTGCTGGAGTGCGCAGACTACGCGGTGCCCAACTACACCGAGGCCTGTCTGCTCACTGATACGCCTATTGCAGAGCAGATCACGCCCGATGAGGCCCGCGCCCTTGTGGACGCCGTGCGCGAGCTGGGTGCCAAATCGGTGGTCATTACGAGCGCCGTGGTCAATGGCACGAACGCGGTTATCGGTTACGACTATGTGGCGGGGGAGTACTTCACGATTCCCTTTGACCTGATTCCGGTCTATTTCCCGGGCACGGGCGACACGTTCTCGGCGGTGCTCGTCGGCCGCGTTATGGCAGGCTGGAGTCTGCAGCGCGCGACGTCCGATGCCATGCGTGTGGTGGCTGAGCTTATCGAGCGCAATGCCGACCAAGAGGACAAGTCGGCTGGCCTTCCCATCGAGGCCTGCCTGGATGTGATTGACCATGAGTAATGCTGGCGAGGACGGCGTCAAGCCTGCGGGCGAGAACAGGCCGCTCGGCGCGCCGCGTGGCAAGCGTCCGCGTATCCGCGTGAGCTGCGTGGACCAGCTGGGCACATGCCGCTGCCATCACGGGCACAAGCCGGGTGACGTCTTCGACTTCGACCGCGACCGCGGCAAGATGTGTTCCATGGCATGTCACGTGGGCTTTCCCTATATCGATATCCTGCGCTACGGCGGAACCGTGCCTGGCAACGAGCCCGGTACGGCAAAGTTCTGCTGTCCCGAGGTCGACACGTTGAACGTCTGGCTTGCCGAGATCGTCGACGAATAGCCGGATGTGACAAAGGGGCGGGCCCTTTGTCGCATCCGCCGATGGTGCCCCTTCTTTTTTGCCTATAATCCTAAATCTCTGCATTTCATCCGATATTAGGTTCTAAAAACTCTGCATTTCATCGATAATCAAGCATATAAACCTTGCATTTCATTTGATGACACTGAGGGGAGAGCCTATGCTGCGTAGGAAAATAGCGGCAGAGCTGGAGCGTTGGCTGAAGTCTGCCGAGCAAAAGGCCTTATTCATTACGGGTTCTCGCCAGATCGGCAAAAGTTATTCGATTCGCGCATTTGGCAAAGCCAGCCATGCAACCTACATCGAGCTCAACCTCATGGAAAATCGCCAGGCAAAAGATGCTCTTCTCGAGGCACGGGATGCCGACGATTTCATCAGCAGGGTGACGCTTCTCTCGGGAAAGCCGATAGCACCGGGCAAAACGCTCGTGTTTATCGATGAGGTCCAAGAGGCCCCCGACATCATGACGATGGCAAAGTTCCTTGTTGAGGACGGGAGGTGCCGCTGGGCGTTTTCGGGGTCAATGCTCGGGACTCAGTTCAAGGGCGTTAGGTCCTATCCCGTGGGATATCTTCACGAGCTTAGGATGTTCCCGCTCGATTTCGAGGAGTTTTGCTGGGCGATCGGGGTGAGCGAGGGAGCTCGCCAAACGATACGCGACGCGTGTATCAGCGAGAAGCCCATTCCTGATTACATTCACGACGCGATGATGGCAAACTTCAGGACCTATACCGTTGTCGGTGGAATGCCAGAGGTCGTGCAGCGTTTCCTTGACACGCGGGGCGACCTTGCCTCTGTTCGTCAGCTACAGTCAGAGCTCAACGAACAGTACCGGCGGGATATCTCCAAGTATGCAAGCGGGCGAGCCCTTCAGGTGCAGAGCATTTACGATCAGCTCCCTATTATGCTCGAGGGCGAAAACAAACGCTTCGTGCTCAATTCCATTGACCCCAAGGCGCATTACGACAAGTACCAGCGAGATTTTGTCTGGCTTGTCGATGCCGGCGTTGCTCTCAAGGCGGATATCGTAACCGAGCCAAAGTCGCCCCTGCTCAAGACGGCACGGCCATCGCAGTTCAAGCTATACCAATCGGATACGGGCATGTTGATGGCGCGCTACCCCGTTGGCGTCGCCCAGGCGGCGTATCTTGATAGCAAGGAACCCAATCTGGGCGGTATTTACGAAAACGTGGTGGCCCAGCAGCTGACTGCCCAAAATCGCCAGCTTTACTACTATCAGACAAAGAAGCGCGGCGAAGTGGACTTTGTGGTCGACGGACCGGATGGAACGGCTGTTCCGATCGAGGTTAAATCAGGTTCCTATTACCACGCGCACGCCGCGCTCGGTCATGTGCTTGATACGGCCGAATATGGCGTAAGGCTCGGGATTGTTTTCTCGAGAGGCAACGTTGAACGCAGCGGAGCTGTTCTTTATTTGCCGCTATATGCGACCTGGGCCCTTTCGGATGTTTTGGGTGACTCCTGTGCCGAGGGGATAAAGCTGGAGGTCAAGCCGGTCTAGGGACAGTCCCCGATGCGACAAAGGGATAGTGCCTTTGTCGCATCCGCTATCCGAGATAATGAGCGTGGATTTTCTCCCGTCTAGAGCGCACTTGAATGCTCAAAGTGGGAGAAAATCCACGCTCGATCTGTATGCCGATGACGCGGCTCACGAGGTGAACCTACAGCTGCTCGAGCATAGCGGTGCAGCCG
>CATXML010000051.1 GCA_958372035.1 uncultured Collinsella sp.
CTGCGAGCGTGAGGGTATCGCCGTTGATCCTATTCGCGGTATGGGCGTCACCCTGGGCGACCCGGGTAAATATCCTGCGCCGCGTGGCTTTCGTCATAAAGCTGCCACTCCGTTTGCACCCGGTAAGGAGGGCACTGTCCGCTGTGGCTTTTTTGAGCGCGGCACGCACAAAATCGTCGCCGTACCCGAGTGTCCTGTCGAGGCGCCGGGTGCCCGTCAGATTCTCAACGGCATCGCGCGCGAAGCTGAGCGGCTGCATATTCCCGCCTTTAATGAGGACAAGCATCTTGGTTTGCTTCGCTATGCCGTCGTCCGCTGCGGCTGGCGTACCGACCAAGTCATGGTTACGCTCGTGACCGCCCAGCGTGACTTACCGCATGCGCAGGAGTTCTTTGAGGCCGTCGCGGCGCTCGATCCGCATATCGTCACCGTCGCCCAAAATATCAACGGCCGTCCCGGTAACGCCATCTTGGGTGAGGAGACTCGTATCGTCTATGGCGCCGAGTGCATGCGCGACCAGCTGCTCGGTTGCGAATTCGATATCTCCCCTACCGCGTTCTATCAGACCAATCCACAGCAGACCGAGCTGCTCTATCAGCTTGCGATTGACGGCATGGACCTGCAGCATGGTGACATTCTTATGGACGCGTACTGCGGCAGCGGCACCATCGGTCTGTGCGCCGCGAAGGATGCCCAGGACAGGGGTGTCGGCATTATGCTGCTCGGCGTGGAGCGCAACCCGGCGGGCATTGCCGACGCACGTCGCAATGCCGAGCTCAACGGCCTCACCCGCAGCGCTTGGTTTATGGCCGACGACGCCACCGATTACATCCTGGACGCCGCCGATAACAACGAGCGCGTTGACGTTCTCTCCATCGACCCGCCACGCGCCGGCTCCACACCAGAGTTCCTCGAAGCCGCTTGCGCACTCAAGCCGCGCCGCATCACCTACATCAGTTGCAATCCCGTCACCCAAGAGCGCGACCTACACCAGCTCCTCGACGGAGGTTATCGCCTGCTCAAGATCACGCCGGTCGACATGTTCCCCCACACCGACCACACCGAGACCGTCGCGGTCCTCGAGCGCCGCTAATCCACCGACACAAGAAAGGGGGCGGCCCGTCTGGACTGCCCCCTTCGCTTGGCTTATGAACTCCGCTACATCCCCTTGCGCAGGTCACACACGCCGGCTGCCGCCATCTCGCGAAGCAGCGTCTCGCGGTCGCGTGTCACGATCAAATCCAGCGGGAAATGAATCTCGTCGAGCATCTTGCGGGCGTGGTCGAGCTTGCCAATTGCCATGCCAATGTGCGCATCAGTCGACACGCCAATGCCCACGCCCAGCTCGGCGCAGCGCTCGGCGATCTTGCGGCACACGTCCCAATGCTCAGCATCGTTGCCATGCTCAAGGCTGTGGTTGTTGATCTCGATTATCTTGTGCTTGGCCTTGGCCGCCAGCAGCACCTCATCGATATCGAACAGCACGCCCGAACGACCCGTATGCCCAAGCATAAACACCTTGGGGTGCTCCAGGGCATTGATGTACATCTCGGTTGTCTGGGCGAGCGTCGCGCCTTCGGCAAACTGCGGGTTATGCACGCTTGCCACCAAATAATCCAAATTACGCGTCACCAAATCGAACAGCGAATGCTCACGACTATACGAATCGCCGGCGATATCGAGCGAAACGGGAATGTCCTCGCCAAACAAGCTGCCGTCCAGCGAAACGATATCGGCCTCGGCGCCGCGAAGCACCAGCACGCCGCTCCAAATGCGCGGCCAGATATCCTGGTTAATAAAGAATTGGAAACTGCGCAGGTCATTGGGACAAGGCGTAACCATCGAGCTTAAATGATCGGCTGAACCGAGCACCTGAAGGCCGCGCTCTGCCGCCCAATAGATGTTCTCCTCGATGGTTGAGTACGCATGCGCAGAGAACATCGTATGAGTATGAATATCACAAGAAAGAAGGTAGGGCATCGGGTCTCCTTGTCCAGTATGGCCGTCGCGTATATTCATTGTACGCATAGCTTTCGGCAGTCGTAAAACTGCTTCATCCCAATCACACAACGGCATAAACAACGGGGTCTGGCTTAGCACCAAACCCCGTTTCACGTAAAACATTGCAAGCAGAGCGCTTTACTTTCGACGATATTCGTCGGCCAGTTGCTTCCAGGCAGACAACGAATTGACGATGGTCTCGTAGCTCACACAGTAGCCAAGGCGGAACCAGCCCGGCATGCCAAAGCTATCCGAAGGCACCGCGAGCAGCTCATACTTCTTCGCGCGCTCGCAGAAAGCGTTCGCATCGGGCTCCAGCGCCTTCACCCACAGGTAGAATGCACCGTCCGGCTCAACATAGGTGTAGCCGTACTCCGCCAGCGCATCGGTAAGCGCCGTGCGGTTGCGTGCATAGGCCTCAACGTCACTCGGCTCATCGATGCAATCGATAATCACGCGCTGGAAGAGCGCCGGAGCGCACACGAAGCCCAGCGTACGGGCGGCACCGGCAACGGCGGGCATTAGACGAGCTGCCTGAGGATTCGTATTGGGAACCAGGATCCACCCGACGCGCTCGCCCGGTAGCGAAAGCGACTTGGAATACGAGTAGCACACGATGGTGTGCTCGTAGATCGAAGGTACCCAAGGCACCTCGGCGCCATAGACAATCTCGCGATACGGCTCATCCGAGATAAGCATGATCGGATTCTCGGGATCGCGCTTGGCGTTGACCTCGCGTAAAACATTGGCCAGTCGCGTCAGGGTATCGCGCGTATACACGGCGCCCGTCGGGTTATTCGGTGAGTCGATGATGACAGCTGCCGTCTTGTCGGTAATCGCCTTGAGCACGTTATCCACGCTCAGCTGGAACGTATCTTCATCGGCGAGCGCCTCGACACACGTACAGCCGGCCTTCTCAATCCACACGCGATACTCCGGGAAGTACGGGGCGATAACAATGACCTCGTCACCCGGGTTCGTAACGGCATTGAGCGTGCAGGTGAGCGAAGCCGCCGCGCCCACGGTCATAAAGACATCCTTGCCCTCATAGCTCGTACCGAAGCGACGGTTAAGAGACTCAGCCACGGCGGTACGGCACTGCGGCAGGCCCGGAGCGGGCGTATAACCGTGCAGCTGGTCACTCGGCAGTTCAAGCGCCTTTTTGATGGACTCCGCGACGGCAGCGGGAGCAGGAACGCTCGGGTTGCCCAGCGAGAAATCGAACACGTTTTCCGCGCCGATTTGCGCCTTGCGCTCAAGGCCATAGCTAAAAATCTCGCGGATGATGGAGCTTTCCGCACCGCGAGCATACATAGTTTCGTTGATCATCTGTTCCCCTTTCGCATAGGCGCTATTGTACGCTTTAGTCGGGCAAAGCGCCGCAGCAATGTTGATTGGGGACAGACTTAAATGCGTGAAAACGCTCATTTAAGTCTGTCCCCAATCAATGAAGAAAAAGCCTCCGCAGGTTTCCCCGCGGAGGCTTTCGCCACAAAGACTATTTGTCGTCGTCGGTGTCAGCGCCGGCATTGACGGCACAGTCATCGCCGGCATCATCGGATGCGGTCTCTGCATCTTCCTGCATGGCCGCCTGCGCAAAAGCCGCGGCGTCTGCCGCAAGCTCCTCCTCGCTCATGCGAGGCGTGCGCTTCTTGGTCGGCATACCGGCCGCCTTGGCGTTGCGCTCCTCCTTGGCCGACAGGATATCGCCCTCGCGCTCAAGGTAGGCGTCCCACTCGTTGTCGAGCAGGGCATTCACGGCGTCGCCTTCGACGGTCTCGCGCTCGAGCAGCACCTTCGCCATCAGATCGAGCTGATCGCGACGGGCATCCAGAATCTCGACCGCACGGCGATGGGCCTCGCGCATGATGCGCTGAACCTCGATATCGATGCGACGCGCCGTCTCCTCGGAGTAATCCTGGTGATCGGCGTAATCGCGACCCAGGAACACCTGATGCTGTGCCTCGCCAAACACTTGCGTGCCCAGCTCCTCGCTCATGCCCAGACGCGTGACCATCTCGCGCGCCATCTTGGTTGCGCGCTCCAGATCGTTGCTCGCGCCCGACGTGATGTCGTCGCACATGAGCTCCTCGGCAACGCGGCCGCCCAAGAACACGGCAAGCTCGTCAAGCATCTCGTTCTTGGTCTTGAGGAAGTGATCCTCCTGCGGAAGCTGCAGCGTGTAACCCAAAGCCTGGCCGCGGCTGACAATCGAAATCTTGTGGACCGGATCGGAGTGCTCCAGGATGTGACCCACCAAAGCGTGGCCGCTCTCGTGGTAGGCAATCGTGGTGCGCTCGGCTTCGGTCATCACGCGACCCTTGCGCTGCGGTCCGGCAATCACGCGCTCCATCGATTCCTCGACCTCGTCCATCGAGATCACAGAACGATGACGGCGGGCAGCCAACAGTGCAGACTCATTGAGCAAGTTCGCCAGGTCGGCGCCGGTAAAGCCAACGGTCATCTGGGCGAGCTTCTCAAACTTAACGTCCTCGTCCATCGGCTTGTTCTCGGCATGCACGCGCAAGATCTGCTCGCGGCCCTTTACGTCCGGACGGTCGACCGTAACTTGACGGTCAAAACGGCCGGGACGCAGCAGCGCCGGATCCAGAATGTCGGGGCGGTTGGTCGCAGCGATCAGGATGACCGACTCGCTCTCCTCAAAACCGTCCATCTCGACCAGCAGCTGGTTGAGCGTCTGCTCGCGCTCGTCGTGACCGCCGCCCAGACCGGCTCCGCGCTGACGTCCCACGGCATCAATCTCATCGATGAAGATGATCGACGGGGCCTGGGACTTGGCCTCCTTAAAGAGGTCACGCACGCGGCTGGCGCCGACACCCACGAACATCTCGACAAAGTCAGAACCCGAGATGCTAAAGAACGGCACGCCCGCCTCGCCGGCAACGGCCTTGGCCAGCAGCGTTTTACCGGTGCCCGGAGGGCCCACCAGCAACACGCCACGCGGGATCTTGGCGCCCAGCTTGCGATAGCGATCCGGATCGCTCAAGAAGTCACGGATCTCCTCGAGCTCCTCGACGGCCTCGTCCACGCCGGCAACGTCCTCGAACTTGACCTTGGGGCGCGTAGCCTCGTTGGTCTTGGCGTTGGTCTTGCCAAACTGCATGTTCCTGTTGTTGGCGCCCATCATCTGGCGCATAAAGTAGAACATGATGGCAATCAGGGCGATCGTCGGAAGCACGCTCATCGCCAGGTCGCCCCAAAAATCGGGGTCATTGGTGTTGACGATGTACTTGGTATCGGGGTGCTCCGCCATAAGCTCGGCAAGCGAATCGGAGCCGACATAGGTCGAGGAGAAGCTCTTGAGCTCGCTCGTATCGCCCTTGTCCTTTTTTGTCTTCCAGTAATGACCCGCCACGCTTCCGTCTTGAACCGTATAGGTCAAATCTTCGACACGGTCCTGCTTAATGGCGTTGACCATCTCGCTCGTCGCGAGCTTAACGGTATTGCTGGAGTTGGCAAAGCCGGAGCCCATGTTAAAGAAGGCGTAACCCAGAAGCGCGCAAGCCAAAATAAAATACAGCCAGCCCGTACGCGTGGGCTTCTTGCCTCCGGGCATCCCCGGGATCTTAGGCTCCCGGGGAGTCTGGGAATTGTTATCGTTACGGTCGTCGGGCATCTTACGAATAAACCTCCGGTTTCAAAATGCCCAGATACGGAAGGTTGCGATAGCGCTCGGCATAGTCGAGGCCGTAGCCCACCACAAAGGCATCGGGGCAATGGGTTCCAACATACTTGGGCGTGACGGCCGAGGTACGGTCCTCAACGTCCTTCCACAGGAAGGCGGCGACCTCCAGCGAGGCGGGCTTGCGGCTCTCGAGGTTCTTCATCAGATACTTGAGCGTCAGGCCCGAGTCCAGAATGTCCTCGACGATCAGCACGTCGCGACCGCGGATGTCGATATCCAGGTCCTTAATGATACGCACGATGCCCGAGGACTTCACACCGTCGCCATAGCTCGAAACGGCCATGAAATCGATGTTGGTCGGCAGCTCGATCTTGCGCATCAGGTCGCCCATAAAGACCACGGCGCCGCGCAGGACCGCAATCAGCACCAGATCCTTACCCGCGTAGTCGCGAGTAATCTGCTCGCCTAGGCGAGAGACGATACCGTCGATATCCTCCTGCGTAAACAGAACCTTCTCGATATCCGGATGTTGAGAAGCCATGACAACCCTTTCTTGTGCTTATCGCCCACACACCGCCGTATGGACGCGAACTACACATTCTAGCAGCGCACGGGGTATATTTACCAGCCCGTGCGCCATCAGCGCGGGAATACCGTCAACGTCGCACAGAATAGCTGGCGTGGGACGCTATTCCGCATCGACCACACGAAGCAGATACGCCACGCGCGTTGCGGCCGTGCATTTAAAACGCTCGTCCGTGCGAACGCCTGCGACCCATACCACGGCACCTCCCGGAGCCGTTCTTACCACGGGTACGCCAGAGCGCTCAGATACGGGAATACGAGCCTCGTTGAGCAGGTCGGATACCTTCTTACTTCGCCCACTCATGCCCAACGGACACATCACATCCCCCGGCGCGGGACCGTCTACCCACAGACGCGCCAAACGCGCCTCGGCGGGAATCTCCCCGCGCGAGCCGGCGAGCATCTGTTCGTTATCGCGATCGGCAAAGCCCAGCGTCGCAGCATCCACCATCGCGACCACCCCTCCGGCACCCGCGAGTTCGCGGGCACGGCGCACAATATCACACCCCGGCTCGACGGCCATCGGCTCTGCCACAAGAATGCGGCCCGCCCCCAGCGGCAATCGACCGGGAATGGTGACCCAATCGGCAACTAATCCCTCGCGCGCCGCCGGAGCCTTGAATGACAGCATGCCAAACTCCACGCGCGCATCGATTCCCGCCGGCAGCGTGACCGAACCCGAGCCTTCGGCGACACAGGCGAGCACGCGCTCCACATGCCGCATCTCCGGGCGAGCGTCGGGGTCGATACGCTTAATTGCCAGTCGCACCATGCGCCGAGCAATCACCACCTCGGCCGCGGCCAGTCGGCGAGCGTCAAGAACCAGTGCACCCGCCGCCTCCTTACGCAGGCAGCTTCGAAACGACTGTGCGGAAAGCTGGGAAAGAAAGGCGTCCTCATCGCCCAAGATCTCGCAGGCGGCGCCAATCGTCTTACAGACACTCGCGTTGCGCTGCGCCACCACCGGCATCACTCGATGGCGCACATAGTTACGCAAGTACGACACGTCCTCGTTGCTCTCGTCCTCTCGCCACGGCTGACCATGCACCTGCAAATAGCCCACGAGCTCATCATGAGTCAGGTCGAGCAGGGGACGCACCACGATATTCCTCCGGCGAGGAATGCTCGATAGGCCAGCGGGCCCCGAACCCTTAATCGCGTTCATCAAAAACGTTTCAGCGCGATCCGAAGACGTGTGCGCAGTGCAGATACGAGCCGCCGTTCGCGGTGCCCCCGTCTGGGCGCAGAGCTCGCGAACATACCTCCGCGCCGCGGCATAGCGCACCTCGCGGGCAGCCGCCTCGATATTGCCCGATTCGTCATCAAAATAGGTAT
>CATXML010000052.1 GCA_958372035.1 uncultured Collinsella sp.
TCGATGGCGGTGCCGCGGCGCCACACGTACATAAGGCCAAACAGCAGCGAGGCCAAGAAGATCATTACGTAGCCGCCGTCAAAGAACATGGTGAGGCACGAGGCGAAGAAGCACAGCTCAATGGCACCGAAGAGCAGGGCGAAGACGCAGGCGCCCAGCTTGTGCTTGAGGATGCCGGCGATATAGCTCGTCAGCAGCGTGGTGGTCATAAGCATGGTCACGGTAATGGCGAGGCCATAGGCGCTCTCCATGCGCTCGGAGTTCTGGAACAGCAGCACAATGAAGATGCAGCCGACCCACATGATGTTGTTGACGAGTGGAATATAGAGCTGACCCTTGGTGTCGCTGGGGTAGTGGATGCGCAGGTGCGGCATGAGATTGAGACGGGTTGCCTCGGATACCAGCGAGAACGAGCCGGTGATGAGCGCCTGCGAGGCGATGATGGCCGCTACGGCCGAAAGCACGATGGCAAAGGGGCGCAGGGGCTCGGGGAGCATCATATAGAACGGGTTGACGATATCCATCGCAAGCATCTGGGGGTTGGAGTTATTGGCGAGCAGCCAAGCTCCCTGACCCAGATAGTTGAGGATAAGGGCCGCCTTAACAAACGGCCAGGATGCATAGATGTTTGCCTTGCCCACGTGACCCATGTCCGAATAGAGCGCCTCGGCACCGGTTGTCGATAGGAAGACAAAGCCGAGCACCATAATGCCCGAGTGGTTGATGGGCGAGAACAGAAACATGATGCCGCGGATGGGGTTGAGCGCGCGTAGGATGGACAGGTTGCCGAGCATGTTGAACAGGCCAGCGCCTGCCAAGAACAGGAACCATAGTGTCATGAGCGGGCCGAACAGCTTGCCGATCGACGAGGTGCCGGCGCGCTGCATGGCAAACAGCCCGCAGATAATGATGATGGTAATAATGATGACGTTGGTTTGCCCGTCACCCAAAAGCGCGTGACCCCACTCGATGGTGCGCAGGCCCTCAATGGCCGTGGTGACCGTGACCGCGGGGGTGAGGATGCCGTCGGCGAGCAGCGCCGCGCCGCCGATCATGGCGGGAAGGATCAGCCACGGTGCCACCTTGCGCACGAGACTGAACAGGGCGAAGATGCCGCCTTCGTTGTGGTTATCGGCCTTCATGGCGATAACCACGTACTTGACCGTGGTCACGAGCGTCATGGTCCAGATGACGAGCGAAAGTGCGCCCAGAATCATATCCTCGCTGACGGTGCCGATGCCGCCGTTGTTGGCGACGATCGATTTCATGGTGTACATAGGGCTCGTGCCGATGTCGCCATAGACGACGCCGAGCGTTACGAGCAACATACCAGCAGAAAGGGGAATGGCTCCATGCCCGCTCTGTCCGTGCTGGTCTTGGAGGTTTGCCTCCAGTTTGTTGTGTGCCACGAGGACTCCCTTAGACATCCGGTTATCTGTCTAGGACAAAAACTTTATGCCGTCTTTATACATACAAGAGCAGTTTGGCACATCGGGTTATTTTAGACAATAATCCTCAGCTGGGGATTATTTATCTACGCAGGTAGCATTTCAAAGCAGGGGCTTTTAAGCACGTGCTATCTGGGCGATGCCAGCCTTGGCGTTTGCGCGTTTGCCGGCGAGTTCGCAAAAAATCGCGCCGCCGATGATAAGCGCGGCGCCCATCAGGCGGACCGGTGTTATGGCTTCACCCAAAAGGGCGGCCGAGAACACGACCGCCGAAAGCGGCTCGAGGTAGCCGACGACGGCGACGGTCTGGACGGGCAGCTTGGCGACGGCGCTAAAGTAGAGCAGGCAACCAATGCCGGTGTTGACGACGCCGAGCATAGCGACGGCGCGCCAATCAATACTGGCGGCGACGCCGGCGGACAGGAATGAGGGAGCGCCCTGCGTGATGAGCGTGAGGGCCAGTGCGGTCACAAAGGCGGCGCTCACTTGGAGTGCGGAGTTCTCGAGGCCTTCGATGTGTGGCGCACCCTTGCTAGCGATGACCATCAATGCGTAGCAGAAGGCCGAGACGATGCCGCAGGCAATACCCGCAATGGGCATATTGCCGCCTAGACCTTGTGCCGCAATGAGAAAAGCACCGCAGGCGACGGCGATAAAGCCGGCGATTTTGCTGCCGGTCAGCTTTTCGCCAAAAATGAGCGGGGAGAGGGCCATAACGATGATGGGGCCACAGTAATACAACAGCGAGGAGATACCAACGCCGATCGTCTGATAGGCGCGGAACAGGAAAATCCAGCTGGCGCCCAGCGCAGCGCCCGAGACGATGAGCGCTGCGGCCTCGCGGGGGCGAGACGGAGCCTGCAGGTTATGGCGCTTGGTTATGAAGAGGATGGCGGCAAGGGTGAGAGCGCCCAAAAACGTGCGCAACAGTACGATATCGGAGCTCGGCAGCGCGATGGCAGCGGCGATGATGCCGTTGGAGCCAAACAATAGCAATGCTGCTAAGTACGTAAACAGTCCGTTGTTCATGTGCTGACATCCCCTCTATATCCGAGCATGTTCACTATGGGTGAGGTGGCTTTAGAAGAAAAGCGAATATAATGCATGGATAACATGACAAAAACTCATGTAAAGGTGGAGGGGTGTCGTGGAAACGAATATTCAAAAGATGCGAGTGCTGCTCGAGACGGTGCGTGCTGGCAGCTTTACGCGCGCTGCAGAGCGGCTGAGCTATTCGCAGTCGGGCGTGAGTCGCATGGTAGGCGACCTTGAGACCGATTGGGGTTTTAAGGTGCTCGACCGCAGCCGCGAGGGCGTGGTGCTTTCTGCCGATGGGCGGCAGATCATGCCGGCGGTTGAGGCACTCTGCGAGGAGTTTGGCCGCCTGCAGCGACACGTGGACGAGATGCGTGGGCTCATGCGCGGCAAGATCTGCATTGGTACGTTTTCGAGTGTGGCGACCCATGTACTGCCGCCGGTGATTGCGCGCTTTCGCGCTGATCACCCGGATGTCGATTACGAGCTGCTGATGGGTGATTACTCCGAGATTGAGCAATGGGTGGCGGAAGGCCGCTGCGACCTGGGCTTTATTCCGCGCGAGCCACGCGGCGCCGGCATGGCGTCGCGACCGTTGGTGCAAGACGAGTTGATGGCCGTGGTGCCAGCGGACTCCTCGCTTGCCACGGCGGAGGTCGTTTCTCTTGCCGATTTAGCCAACGAGCAGTTTATTCTGCTAGAACGCGGCACTGATGACGAGATTACGCCGCTATTCCGTCGGGCGGGGCTGGCGGTGCGCTCAAAACTGTCGACTTGGGATGACTATGCGATTATGGCTATGGTCGAGGATGGCCTGGGCGTGAGCATTCTTCCCGCGCTCATCTTGCGTCGCTGCCAGTTCGATGTTGCTGTGCGTCCGCTCGAAGGGCATCCCCATCGGCAGATCAACGCCATATATCGAACGGCCGATGTTTCGCTTGCCGCCGCTCGTTTCCTCGAATACCTCTAAATGCGTGCACGTCGTTATCGCCTTGGGATAAATCTCGAGGTCTTGCTCATTTTATTTATTTTTGAAATTGAACTTTTCGAAATAGCACGGCGTTATACTGCTGCCTAAATTGAACTCAGGTTCAATTCGTGTTGTATAAATTGAACTTTGCCAGCAAGGAGGTTCTAGTGGCCCAAGAGACGTTTAGCGATCGTCTGCGACAGGCTATGTCCGATCGCGACGTTCGCCAGTCGGACGTGATCCGCGCATCGGAGATGCTCGGCAAAAAACTCGGCAAGAGTCAGATGAGCCAATATGTGAGCGGCAAGACGATTCCGCGGCGCGATGTGGCTGAGCTGCTCGCCCGTATTTTGGAGGTCGATGTTACCTGGCTGCTTGCCGGCGACGCCGATCAAGGCGAGGCATCATCACCCCGCAACGATTCCAAGCCCGAACCCCATCCCTCAGCTCAAATTGCAAGGAGCACCACCATGCGTACTTTTTCTAAATCCACCAAGCTCGATAACGTCCTGTATGACGTGCGCGGTCCCGTCGTCGACGAGGCCGCCCGTATGGAGGACGAGGGCGAGCGCATCCTCAAGCTCAATATCGGCAACCCGGCGCCCTTCGGTTTCCGCACGCCCGATGAGGTCATCAAGGACATGCGCCAGCAGCTGCCCGACTGCGAAGGCTATTCCAACTCGCGTGGCCTGTTCTCCGCGCGCAAGGCGATCATGCAGTATTCGCAGATCAAGGGCTTGCCCAACGTTCAGATGGAGCATATCTACACGGGCAACGGCGTGTCCGAGCTCATTCAGCTTTCGATGAACGCGCTGCTCGACAATGGCGACGAGATTCTGATCCCCAGCCCCGACTATCCGCTCTGGACGGCGTGCGCAACCCTTGCCGGCGGTCATCCTGTGCACTATCTGTGCGATGAGCAGGCGGATTGGTATCCCGACCTGGAGGATATGGAGTCCAAGATCACGAGCGCGACCAAAGCCCTCGTTATCATCAACCCCAACAACCCCACGGGCTCGGTCTACCCGCGCGAGGTGCTCGAGGGCATCGTCGAGGTTGCACGCAGGCATCAGCTGATGATCTTTGCTGATGAGATCTACGACCGCCTGTGCATGGACGGCTACGAGCACGTCTCGATTGCCTCGCTCGCTCCCGATCTGCCCTGCGTCACCTTTAGCGGTCTGTCCAAGTCGCACATGATCGCGGGCTATCGTATTGGCTGGATGGTGCTTTCGGGCAACCAGCGCTGCATGAGCGACTTCATCATGGGCATCAACATGCTCTCCAACATGCGCCTGTGCTCCAACGTGCCGGCTCAGTCGATCGTTCAGACGGCGCTCGGTGGCCATCAGTCCGTCAACGACTACATCCGCCCCGGCGGCCGTGTCTACGAGCAGCGCAACTTTGTGTATGAGGCGCTCAACAAGATTGACGGCATCTCGGTGGTTAAGCCGCGTGCGGCGTTCTACATCTTCCCCAAGATGGATGTGAAGAAGTTCAACATTACCGATGACGAGCAGTTCGCCCTTGACCTGCTGCACGAGAAGAAGATCCTGATCACGCGCGGCGGCGGCTTTAACTGGGCTGAGCCCGACCACTTCCGTATCGTGTACCTGCCGCGCATGGAAGTGCTCAAAGAGTCCCTCGAAGACCTCGCCGATTTCTTTGACCATTACCGTCAATCATAACGACAGAGATAGTCTGTCATTTAACGGGCGGCCCGTAACAGATTCGGGTCGCCCGTTTTCTGTTAAAGCTCGCGTTGTCGGCGTCTCGATCGTTTGGGTGAGTGGGGTTCGCGTGTGAACGGAAAACTGTATTCCAAAATGGAATACAGTGTGCTTCAACTGGAATTGATGTCCGTGTGTCCGCTTTTTTAGAATGTTCTCGACAAGATGAAAGGCGGTCCCCACCAATGATTATCGATGCAAATTCCTACTGGTTTGACGAGCGCATCTTCCATGACGAGACACTCTGTGAACAGTTTTTGGCCGAGGTGCCCCGCGCTTACGACACCGAGGGCTATCTGACCGTAAGCCCCACGGGCAAGCGACAGATTGTGATCGAAAAGCCCGCTGGCTTCCCGGGCCTTAACTATATCGAGGGAGACTACACCCTTGAGAAGCGTCTGGCAGACATGGACGAGGCGGGGGTCGATAAAGCGATTCTCAAACTCCCCGGCTGCCATGAGTGGATGTCACTCGAGATGTGCCGGCGCTTCAACGACGGTATGGCCGCTGACGCAAAAGCGTCGAACGGTCGCTTGATACCACTTGTCGCCGTGCCTCCCTTTGGCACCGAGGCGAACCTTGAGGAACTCGATCGCAGGCTCGACGAGGGTTTCGCGGGCGTGCAACTCTGCGCCCACTACGGCAAGCGCTATCTTGACGATCCGATCTTTTCGGGCTTTTTTGAGCGACTGAACGAACGCAGCGTCACCGTTTACGTGCACCATGTGCCCGTACCGGTCGAGCATACGTCGCTGCTCGCATACGACAACCTGCGTCGCTCCTACGGCCGTTGCGTCGACCAGACCACGGTGATCGGTCGTGAAATCTTCAGCGACTTCTTCGAGCGTTATCCCAACGTCAAGATGGTCCACTCCATGCTCGGTGGCGCTTATTTTGCGTTTAAGGAGATGCTGCTGCCGCACGGTCCCAAGCGTCCAGATGCCTCGGGTCGCTTCCAGACCGATACCGAGACGGTCTCCAAGCGTCTTGAGAACAACGTTTATTTCGACATGTCCCATGCCCAGCCCTGGGGCGAGACGCTTCTTGCCTGTGCGGTTGAAGTCCTTGGTGCAGACCATATTGTCTTTGGTACGAGTTATCCCGTTAAACGCGAGTGGCTAACAGAGGGTGTCGCCTGCGTCCGCGCTACAGATTTAAGTGATACGGACAAGGACCTTATGCTTGGCGGCACGGCACAGCGCCTGTACGGCATCGAGTGAGCGACAGATAAAGGAGGGCGTTCGCCATGGATAAGGGAGAGATGAAGGCCGGAGCCGCCCGGGTGGCCATTAACTTAGAGGACGTATTGCCGTTCGACGGTTTCGACGCACTCCGTCATGAAATCTTTGTCCGTGCCTTCGTGGTCGAAGGGATGGGGCGGCGCGCTTGCATCCTTTCACTTGAGGTTACCTCGATCGCTCCGGCCCTACTCGCCGATCTGCGTGAGGTTGTCAAGGATGTCTCCAATTGCGACGGCGCCTTTTCTTGGGTGGTCCCGACCCACACGTTTTCTGCGCCTCACGTGCGCACCCCTGGGCATCTGGCCGACACCGATGCCCGCGATCGAAATGAGCGCTATCGTGCCGCGCTCATCGCCGCGACACGCGCGGCTGTTGAGCAGGCGGTTGCGGGCATTCGCTCTGTCACGCTCGCCTCGGCGGAGGGCCACTGTCCTGTGAACGTTAACCGCGACATTGAGACGCCGGCCGGCTGGTGGCTGGGAGTAGACCCCAAGGGGTTTGCCGACCACGCGATGCCCGTACTTGTCGCGAGGGATGCTGAGGGCGGGCTCGTTGCCATGCTTGCGACGGCTGATGTCCAGTCTTCCGTGCTCGACGGATCGCACGATTCTCAAGGGAAGCGCGTGGTGAGCGGGGACCTCTTTGGCTTTGCCGCCATGGCTCTCGAGCGCGAATTGGGCGGAGTTGTGTTGCTGCTGCCCGGTGCCGCGGGGGATCAGAGTCCGGCGGAGCGCGCCGTGACCGTTGCGTTTGATTCGACCGGGGCGAAGCAAACGTTAGATGCTCACGAGAGTGGATATCGCATGCTGCATCGACAGGGTCGCGTTCTGAGCGATGCGTTGATTGAGGCCGTCCGTGCGGCGCGTGAGGACGATGCCATCGGCGTCGATGCTCGCACGGTCGACGTCCTTTTGCCCGCCCAGACGCGCGCCGACTTCTGCTCATTGGCCCCGCATCGAACTTATGAGTTTCATGCGGCGGGCGAACAGCGTACGAGGGTCTATTTACTTCGGCTGGGAAATGCCGAGTTCGTTGGTATCCAGCCCGAGGTTTCGAGCTCGTTTGGCGCCGCCGTGCGCGCCGCCCGATTCTGCCCCGTGCTCTTCGCCAC
>CATXML010000053.1 GCA_958372035.1 uncultured Collinsella sp.
TGGACGAGGCAAACGACTTCGTGTCGATGTCCGAGGTTTTGGGACGACGTTATGCTCCCGAGCGCATGGCCGACGAGCGCTTTGGCTCGCGCCCCGATTTGCTCGTTGTCGATGGCGGTAAGCCGCAATTGACCGCTGCGATCAAGCAACTTGAGGCTCTTGGGCTCGATATACCAGTTTGTGGCTTGGCAAAGGCCGATGAGGAGGTTTTCGTGCCTTGGGACGAGACTCCCGTCGTGCTGCCGACCGGGTCCGCGTCGCTCTATCTAATTAAACAGGTGCGCGATGAATCGCACCGTTTTGCCATCACGTTCCATCGCGAATTGCGCGATAAAGCCATGACGGTTTCGGTACTCGATGACGTTCCAGGCGTGGGACCCACCAGAAAACGTGCCCTTATGCGCCATTTTGGCTCGATGAAGCGTTTGCGCGCGGCAAGCGAGCAGGAGATTGCGGAAGTTCGAGGCGTTCCGGCCGATGTCGCCAAAGCGGTCCACGAGGCACTTGTTGCATGGAATGCCGAGCGCGCCCAAGCATCGGCCAGCCGTTCCGAAAACTAAACGCGCTTCTAAACAACTGATATACATGATTGGCTGATTTTCAATCATTTATTTCGCGGCGATTACCTGCTGATTTCGGGTTTTATTAACGCTAAAACGTTTGACTAGCCATGGCGAATAACCCTGCTATCCTGCGGGTTGACGAAGACTGATATCTCACCTCGTCGATACATACTGTCTGTCGAATCGTTTGTCAATGAATTCGGTGAACGGTAGTAAATACCGTTCAAGCGTATGTATGTATCGGTCGCCGAGCGCGGCACCCAAGTTGGGTTTGTCGGTAGGTAAGGTATATATCGTCCGCAAGTTGCGCGGGGGCAAGTCTAGGTGCTCCCGGGTAAGATTCTCTATTGATAGGAGAAGACATGGCCATCATCAACAAGGGTATGTCCAGGCGTTCGTTCCTCGGCCTCACCGGCAGCGTCGCTGCTGTCGCAGGGCTTGGTCTCACCGGCTGCGGTGGCAGCTCTAGCGACGAGGGTTCCGCTTCCGGTTCCACCGATTCCGCCAACCGTGGCGGCGGCGTGATCACCGCTGGTTCCGCTTACGCTCCGTCCAGCTTCGACCCCGCCAGCACCGGCTCCGCTGTGGGCCTGGGTGCTAACTGGCACGTCGTCGAGGGCCTCTACGGCATCGATTACCACGACTACAGCACCTTCAACGAGCTCGCCACCGACGACCCCAAGTCTGTGGACGACACCACTTTCGAGGTTACCATCCGCAAGGGCGCCAAGTTCTCCGATGGCACCGAGGTCACCGCTGACGATGTCGTTGCCTCCTACACCGCTTGCGCCGCTTCCGCTACCTATGCTCCGTTCTTCCAGCCCTTCGAGTCCATCGAGGCTAAGGACGCCAGCACCGTGACGGTCAAGACCAAGGTCCCCAACTTCTCTCTGCTCAAGGATCGTCTTGCCATCATCCGCGTTACCCCGGCCACCCAGACCGAGGAGGATCGCGCCAAGCAGCCGATCGGCTCCGGCCCCTGGATGTACGACTCTATCTCCGATACCGAGATCACCCTGGTTCCCAACCCCGAGTACAACGGTGAGTATGCTGCCGAGGATAAGAAGATCCAGTACAGCATCCTGACCGACCCCACCGCTCGCGTTACCGCTCAGCAGGAGGGCTCCACGCTCGTTATGGAGCTCGTTACCGCTGACGCCGTCGACCAGCTCGAGAGCGCCGGCTGCAAGATCGATAACGTTCAGGGTTTCGGCACCCGCTTCATCATGTTCAACGTCGCCAAGGAGCCTTGGAACAACGTCAAGGTCCGTCAGGCTGTCATGTATGCGCTCGACACCGAGAAGATGGTCAGCAACACCTTTGCCGGCCTTGCCACCGCTGCCAGCTGCTACCTGCCCAAGAGCTTCACCAATTATCATGAGGCTTCCACGGTGTACAAGACCGACGCCAAGAAGGCTAAGAAGCTCATCGAGGAGTCCGGCATCACCCCGGGTGCCATCACCCTGCGCACCACCGACAACGAGCAGATCAAGGGCATGGCCGCCCAGGTCAAGAACGACCTCGACGCTCTCGGCTTTGAGGTGACCATCCAGACCGATACCTCGCCGGCCACCTACGCTGCCATCGACGGCGGCGAGGCCTACGATATCCTCCTTGCCCCTGGCGATCCTTCCTGCTTCGGCGCTGACCCCGACCTGCTGCTCAACTGGTGGTATGGCGACAACGTCTGGATGCAGACCCGTTGCCCGTGGAAGGAGTCCGCTGAGTGGCAGAAGCTTCACGGTCTCATGGACGAGGCTCTTGCCGCCGAGGGCGACGAGCAGCAGAAGAAGTGGAACGAGTGCTTCGACATCATCGCCGACAACGCCGTTCTGTACCCCGTTGTCCACGTCAAGACCGTCTCCGCTTCCTGGGACGATCCGTCCACCGCGCCCAACGGCGAGGCTCTCGACGGCTTCAAGGGCATCGGCACGACGAGCATGTCCTTCAGGGGCGTTGCGACCGTCAAGGCGTAAGACTCGCTTGAGTCTGTATGCAGGATGTCGGCCGTTGGGACCGTATCCTCATAGTTGAAACAAAGACCCGGGCGGCAACGATGTCGCTCGGGTCTTGTAATGAGTATCCGTACTCATATACCAGTTGGTCCTACCGACAAAAGAAAGGGGAGAGAACGTGAACAACTTGCTACGTTTGATTGGAAGGCGTCTTGTGGCGCTGCCGATCATGGCATTGGGCGTCACCGTCCTGGTGTTCTTCCTTATGTCGTTCTCCAAGACCGACCCCGCCTACACGGCGTTGGGTGACGGTGCCTCGCCCGAGGCGGTTGCCGAGTACCATGAGAAGTATGGTCTGGACGACCCCTGGCCTGTGCGCTACGTGCGCTATATGGGCGATTTGATTCATGGCGACATGGGTACCTACGGCGCTGCCCGCAACTCCGTTGCCAAGCGCATCTCCACGGCCCTGCCCGTCACGATGCAGCTGACCTTCATCGGTCTTGCCATCGGTGCGGTCGTTTCGTTTTTGCTCGGCGTCATCGCGGCACTGTATCGCGACAAATGGCCGGACCAAGTGATCCGCGTCTTTTCCATCGCCGGCTTGGCAACCCCGTCGTTCTGGCTTGCCGTTCTGTTGATCCTGCTGTTCTCTTCCTACCTTAAGGTGCTCCCGGCATCGGGTGCTCTGCCTCACTTCACCACGAATCCGGTTGGCTATCTGGGACGTATGATCATGCCCGCTATCGCCTTGGCATTTCCGCTGACGGGCCAGATGACTCGTATCGTGCGTACCGCCATGGTCGAGGAGCTCGACAAGGACTATGTCCGTATGGCTCGTGGCGCCGGCGTTCCCGAGAAGGTCGTCGTCGGCATCAACGTTCTTCGCAATGCGCTGATCACCCCGGTCACCACCCTCGGTCTTAAGATCGGCTACCTCATGGGCGGCGCCGTCGTCATCGAGGTTATCTTCAACCTCCCCGGCATGGGCACTGCGATTCTGCAGGGCGTTCAGGGCAACGAGGCGAACCTGGTTCAGGGCGTCGTTATCGTCGTTGCTCTTGCCTTCATCATCATCAACATCGTGGTTGACATGCTCTACCTGCTCATCAACCCGCGCATCAGGACGGTGTAGATTATGGTAAAGATTCGAGAGAAGCAAACCGAGCAGCTCGAGAAGGCTGCCTCCAAGGGGCTCAAGCTCGGTGGCTGGAAGAAGATGACGCTGTCTTCTAAGATTGCCGCCGTCGTGCTGGTGCTGGTCGCCCTGACTGCGATTTTGGCGCCCCTTCTTGCCCCCTATAGCCCGGTCGAGATCTTTACGGCTCGCCAGGCTCCCGGCAACGGATTTATCTTCGGTACCGACGATAAGGGTCGCGACATTCTGTCGCGCATGCTCTACGGCGGACGTTACTCGCTGATTATCGGCTTTGGTGCTACCGCCATGGCTTTGGTCTGTGGTTCCGTTGTCGGCGCTCTTGCAGCGGTTTCGCGCAAGTCTATCTCTGAGGCGATCATGCGTATCCTGGACATCATCATGTCCATCCCGGGTATCGCCCTCGCAGCCGTTTTCGTTTCCATCCTGGGCAATTCCGTGCCGTCGATCATCTTTGCGATCGGCTTTATGTACACCCCGCAGATCGCCCGTATCGTGCGCGCCAACATCGTGTCCGAGTACGGTGAGGACTATGTCCGCGCGGTCATCGTGTCCGGCGCCAAGGCTCCGTGGATTCTGATCAAGCATGTTCTGCGTAACTGCATCGCTCCGATTATGGTCTTCACCGTTACCCTGGTCGCCGACGCCATTATCTTCGAGGCCTCGCTGACCTTCATCGGCGCCGGCATCCAGGAGCCCACCGCTACCTGGGGCAACATTCTCGCCGACGCACGCGGTGGCGTGCTCGCTGGCCGTTGGTGGCAGGCACTGTTCCCGGGCCTGGCCATCATGATCACCTGCCTGGCGCTCAACATCCTCTCCGAGGGCATTACCGACGCCATGGCCGCTGCTCCCTCCGCCGCCCTGGATCCGACCGATTCCTCCAAGCGCCGCGAGGCCGACCTGCTGGTTTCCGACCCCGTTCGTGCCTACAAGGAGCAGGCTCAGTCCCTGTCCGCCCGTCTTGGCGCACTGCGCGATGTCGAGCTCAAGCGTAACGACCGCCATGTGCCCGATGAGTCCGTTGAGCCGATCCTTTCGGTCCGCGATTTCTGCATCCAGTTTGAGCACCACGGTGATATCAACGTCGTCGACCACGTTAACTTTGACGTCCGTCCCGGCCAGACCATGGGCCTGGTAGGCGAGTCCGGCTGCGGTAAGTCCATCACCACGCTGGCCATCATGGGCCTGACCGACGATGACGAGCATCTTTCCGGCGAGGTTCTCTGGGAGGGCCGCGACCTGCTCAAGATGAGCAAGAAGGAGTGGTTCGGCCTGCGCGGTACCGATATCGCCATGGTCTATCAGGACGCCCTGTCCTCGCTCAACCCCTCCATGCTCATCTCTGCCCAGATGAAGCAGCTCACCAAGCGCGGCGGCACCCGTAGCGCCGAGGAACTCCTGGAGCTCGTGGGCCTCGACCCCAAGCGTACGCTCGAGAGCTATCCGCACGAGCTTTCCGGTGGTCAGCGTCAGCGCGTTCTGATCGCTATGGCCCTTACCCGCGACCCCAAGCTGGTTATCTGCGACGAGCCCACGACCGCTCTGGACGTTACGGTCCAGAAGCAGGTCATCAAGCTGCTCAACGACCTTCAGGCCAAGCTCGGCTTTGCCATGATCTTCGTTTCGCACGACCTGGCGCTGGTCGCCGAGGTCGCCCACAACATCACGGTTATGTACGCCGGCCAGGTTATTGAGCAGGCGCCCACCAAGGAGCTGCTCACCAACCCGATTCACGAGTACACCCGCGGCCTTCTGGGTTCCGTCCTGTCCATCGAGAGCGGTTCGGGCCGCCTGCACCAGGTGCCCGGCGCCGTTCCGAGCCCGCGCGATTTCCCCAAGGGCGATCGCTTCGCGCCCCGCTCGAGCCATCCGCGCATTGGCCTGGACACCCGTCCGGTCTTCAAGCGCGTGCCCGGCACCGAGCACTTCTATTCCGAGCTCCCCGACGAGGTGCTCAAGGCAAATGGTTTGACCCCTCACGCGGAGGTGATGTAGATGAGCGAGACCGCAGTCAACGGCGTCGAGCCGATCATCTTCCTTGATGACGTCCACGTCACCTTTAGGACCCGTACCGGCTCGATTCTGCACCCCAACCTGGTTCACGCCGTCCAGGGTGTAACGATTAAGCTCATGCCCGGACAGACCATCGGCATCGTCGGCGAGTCCGGTTGCGGAAAGTCCACCACGGCTAACGTCATGTGCGGCCTGCAGGCCCCCACGAGCGGCAAGGTCTACTTTAAGGGCAAGGACGTCACCAAGCGTACCGCCGAGGACCGTCGCCACATGGGTCGCGTCATCTCGGTCGTGTTCCAGAACCCGGCCACGGCGCTCAACCCCCGCATGGTCGTTCGCGAGCAACTGCTCGACCCCATGCGCGTCCACAACCTGGGTACCGAGGCCGAGCAGGAGAAGCGCGTCAAGGAGCTCTTGGAGCTCACCGGTCTGCCCTCCTCCGCCGCCGAGGTTCTTCCCGGCCAGCTTTCGGGCGGCCAGCGCCAGCGCGTCGCAATTGCCCGTGCCCTGTCGCTGAACCCCGATGCCATCATCGCCGACGAGCCCACCTCGGCTCTGGACGTTTCGGTCCGCGCGCAGATTCTCAACCTGCTGACCGACCTTAAGAAGGAACTCGGCCTGGCTATGGTGTTCATCAGCCATGACATCCAGACGGTCCGCTATATCTCTGACGACATCATCGTCATGAATGGCGGCAAGATCGTCGAGCAGGGCGAGGCCAAGCAGGTTTTCCAGCATCCTCGAGACCCCTACACTAAGATGCTGCTCGGCGCTGCGCCGTCGCTGCTGCATCCCAAGCTCGGCGAGTAACTTCGCTTTCCCTCCCGTGCGCCCGGTTCCCTTGCCGGGCGCACCTCCGTTGCGATTTCGAAAGGTTGGGTTCACGAGCCATGCCAAGTGCTCAGGAGCTACAACATCAATTTGGTGAATATCGAGGCGCTATGTCCCGTCCATCAGATTTCGATCTCTTTTGGAAGGATCGCATGGCCGAGGCTGACGCCGTCGGGCTTGACTATGCGATCGAGGCGGCATCGGTCACCGATGCCGTGACCTGCCAGCTTTTCGATCTCTGGTATACCGGCATGTGCGGCGCTCGCCTGCACGCCAAGTACCTTAAACCTGTCTCGGACGAGCCCGTGCCATTGGTACTTCAGTTCCATGGGTATCCGGGTGCAAGCCGCAGCTGGTTTGAGCAGGCGTCGTTTGCGGGCATGGGCATGGCACTCATCGCCCTCGACTGCCCCGGCCAAGGAGGTCCCTCCGAGGACATTGGTGGATTTGAGGGCACGACGGTCGCGGGCCATATCGTCGCCGGTATCGACGGCGACTCGGCCAACCTCTACTATGTCCGCTTGCACCAAGATATCCGCATTCTTTGCCGTATTGTTCGTGAGCTCGAGGGCATCGATCTTGCCCGTGTATTTGTGAACGGCGCATCGCAGGGCGGCGGTTTGGGCATTGCGACCTGTGCGCTTAACAGCGAGCTTATCAATCGCGCCGCCATCCTCTATCCCTTCCTGTCGGATTTCCGCCTGGTCTGGGATTTGGATGCCGACGACATTGCCTACGAGGGTCTGCGCTATTGGTCTCGCTGGTTTGACGAGGACTCGACTCGTATTGACGAGGCCTATGCCAAGCTGGCGTACTTCGATTCCAAGAACTTTGCCCCCATAGTCAAATGCCCCGTGCTGTTTGGCACGGGCACAGCCGATATCGTCTGTCCTCCGGCGACGCAGTTTGCAGTCTACAACAACCTGACCTGTGAAAAGCGTCATGAGTTCTTTGAAGGCTTCGGTCACGAGGAGATTCAGGATTTTGACGATCTGATCATTCC
>CATXML010000054.1 GCA_958372035.1 uncultured Collinsella sp.
AAGTACAACGCTTTCATTAAAAGCGACTACATCGTCTACACCATTACCGATACTGGCACGGCTGATGTTTATCTCGATGCATCTGATGGTGCACCCGTAACGATTGAAGCCGTGGGTGGCGATGCTTCGGAGACAATGGTCGGTTCTCTGCGTGTCGCGATTACTACGCAAGCGATTGCGGATAACGGCACGTCGGGTACTGGTCCAGAGGATCTGCGCGTCGTGTATGCCATGAGCGATGAGAAGGGCAAGGGTAACGACGCAACCGCCATTGCTGGCTGGACGAGCATCCAGAACATTGATGGTAAGCCGACGCTCGCGCAGGCGACCTATAGGCACATCTATACTGGCGGCACGGACGGATGGGTTGCCACTAAGGGCACGAGCGGCGATTATTCAGTTGCTACGGGTACTAATCCGATCGCTACGGGCGTTGGCTATAGGGGTGTTGCCGTTCACGTCTACATTTGGATGGAAGGAACCGACGCGGATTGCGTTAATGGTAAATCCATCGAGAACAGTCCAACGACCTATAACGTTAGTGTTAAGCTCGCCGGTGTCGCAACGTCGTAATGCCGACGTTCGTAACATGCAAATGTCCAAGGGCTCACTTCGAAGGAAGTGGGCCCTTTTTCGTTTGGCGTCATCATTTCGTAGGCGATAATGTGGGGAACTGTTCTTCCTGGAGGTTCCTTATGGACGGCATCGCATCTAGTGTTCCGCTGATTGCTCGGCCGAGTTTCGACCGCGCTTGCAGCCTTGTGCCGTCCGAATATGTCCAGGCTTGGGAGTGGTTCTTGCGCGAGGAGCGGCGTGGTGGCCTGTGGGACAAGCTCCCGCATCGCACCAATGCCGATAGTCCCCAGTATCCTTTTCGCCTGACGATTGATTCCGAACCCTTTCCGGTGTCGCGCGATTCGGGCATCTTTTGGCCTGGTCGCGGGCGCGTTAAGCATCTGAGCGAAAAGACCTTCGCCCTTTCGGTGCACAATTCCAAGCGTGGCTCCTACCCTGATGTTCCGCCGCTCTATCTCGAGGACGGCACGTGGGTGCTCAAGTACTCGTCGCAAAGTGCTTCGGTCGAAAACTGGCGCGACCAGGACTACAACCAGAAGATGATCAACTGCATGGAGTGCGGCGTTCCCGTTGGTGTTTTCTTTGCAACGAGCGCCGGCTACAAGGTGCTGGGCTTGGCGTTTGTTGAGCGCTACGAGCCGGAGAACAGCTGGTTTGTACTGCATGGCCCCGTCCATAAGGGTGGACCCGACGCGCGCTTCTTCCCTGATATGAGCTACATGAAGGACGCTCCGGTCGCGGCGGAGTTTTCCGGCACTCCAGCGAGCGACGATGAAAAGGTCCGTTATGCGTTGCGTCGCGAGCGAATCGGCCAGCAGCGTTTTCGCAATCAGCTTTTTGAGGCTTATACCGGTCGATGTGCCGTCTCGGGCTGCAATGTGGATGAAGCTCTCGAGGCCGCGCATATCGAGAACTACTCGGGTCCCAAGTCGCAAGTTGTCAGCAACGGTATTCTGCTGCGCCGTGACTTGCACTCGCTGTTCGATGCTCATTTGATTTCGTTTGAGCTGGTGCGCGGCGACTATCAACTTTGCGGGTCGTACCTTCTGCAACAAACGGATTATGCGACGTTTGCGGGTTCGGTGCTGCGTGAGCCGGACGAACATCGCTTTCGTCCCAATGCTCGATTCCTCGAAGCGCATCGTGCCGAGTTCGATTTCTCGGAATCGCGTCGTCATGCGGAAGCCGTTGCTCCGTATTAGTTAGGTGCAGCCCATCGCTGTCTAATCATGTCGATTGATCGAATCGCGCTGCGCCGCATCGAGAGCTGCACGATCCTGCCATCCTCTCCTCAACGGTTAAAACGGGAAAGGGGAGCCCATGGGATGGCGAAGCGATATCGCGCGCGGCGCATATGGAAACTTACCGCGAGCGTTAATGGACCGGAGCCTGTTCCCGCTCGTTGAGGCCGGCTGTAGCCAAATCTGCCTGCCTTGTCCTCGCTGCGGCGCAGACCTCCCATGCCTAGACATCAGCTTCATCGACACCCGCGACAAACACGCCGCCGATTCACGCACTCGAACAGGCTTGCGCCTTCCAGTCTATCCTCAACAATGTCCAACCTGCGAATGCGCCATTACCTATGACGATATGGAGCAATGAGGGGGCTTGTGCTTGGACAAATCCAACGATTCAAGTTTCAATGCATTGCGCTCGCAACTCAACTACCTGCGCATACTCGATTTTCGAGGATACCTGAACTCGATTTTCGAGCTTTGCCCTACAGGTAGATCCCCTCGAACAAGCTCTTGTGGAACTGGGTGTGGTGGTCGCGTGCCCAGGTGAAGAGCGCCTGGTCAAAGTTGTCCTGACTGTCGGGGATGCCGTAGACGCCGGCGACTTCCACGCGCACGAACTCCAGCGCGGGCAGCTTGTTGATGGCCGTGAGTGCAAACGGCGACGTGGGCTCCTCGAACAGGTAATGGCTGCCTTGCAGCGCGCCGCAGGCGGTGCAGGTGCTGGAGAGCGATACGGTCTTAGTGGTGCGCGACGTTGTGGGCTTGTAGCCGCAGCGCTCGCGCAGGTAGTCGCGAATTTCGGCCGGCACGCAGCCCAGCGCGGGGACGATGGCTATGGCGTTGGCGCGGGCGGTGTCGATCGCGATGTGGCCCGCGTCGTCCATGGCGGGCGCAGCGCCGGGCGCGGCCTTGCTGCCCGAGTCCTCGGCCACCCGATACGGAATGCCGAAGGCCGTGACCGTCGTCTGCTCGTGGCACTTCCAACATTCGCGCTTGCCAAGCACCAGATAGATGTAGGGCGCGCTGGGGTCGGAACGATCCACGCCGGGCAGCCACGCGGCAAAGGGCTCGGGGTTGACGCCATCGGGCACGTACCAGATCTTCTTGGTCCGGTCCCACTTGGCGCCCAGGGCCTTAGCCTCGTCTTTGTGCGAAAAGGGAACATCGAGCTCGGTGCGCATGGCGGCTCCTTTGTGCGGCTTGCGGTGCATGTGCTCCAAGGATACCCCAGCGGCGGGTGCGTGGTCGCTAAACGAGCATTTCGACCGTCCGAGAAGTCGCGGAGCATTTTGGCGAGGGCGCACCGTCAAGCAAATGGTCAGCTTTTGGTCAGTTGAGCGGCAACCTTGCCAAAAGCTTGACGGATTTGCATTTAGACGTCGACGAATGAACACTTTGGTTGCGCCACAGCAAAAAACTGCTGGTCGTTTGCCGAAAACTCGCCAGGGTCGCGAGTCGCCGTCGACGCGCGTGCTATCTTCGCGCCATGGGGTACTTTATCGTTTCACATAACGCTGCGTTGGCGCTTTTGGCGCACATCCCGAACCCGCGCTTTGGGGACTCGGAACCAGATGTCGTGTCGATCGCGGGCGCCTGTGCGCTCTGTGACCAGGAGGCACAGGAGTTTATCGATCGCTATGATCTGGGGATCCAAACGCTGGATTTGCTGGTGCCGTCGCGCGCCGACCGTCGGCGGAGCAAACATGTTAAGACGCATCTCTGCACCAACGAGCTCCCGGCGGGTTCGTTTATCTCGCTGGGCCACTGGATGGGCGGCCTGGATGCGTACGTGTGCGCTCCCGAGCTGGCGTTTGTGCAGGCTGCACACGACAGCTCTGCGGCCGAGGCCATCTATGCCGGCTATGCCATGACATCGAACTACCGGTTGGATAACCTTGCCCCCGGCGGGGTGACCAGTAGGGATGCGGGCATGCGCGATAGCAAGCTCACGACCAAGGAGCTCATTGCGGCGTATATCGAGAAGTCCCCCAAGGTGAGGGATCTTGCGAAAGCAAAAGCGCTGCTTGCATATGTGATTGAGGGGTCGCGCTCTCCCAGGGAGTCGGGGCTTTGCATGTTTATGTCGCTGCCTGCGCGCTACGGCGGGCATGCATTGGGCAAGGCCGAGCTCAACAAGAAGGTCTTCATTCGCGATGGATTCAACGATGGGCGCGAGCGCAAGCTGCGCGTGCTGGAGCGCACGCCCGACATAACGCTTACGGCTAAAGTCGAGGTGGGCAGGGATAAAGTAAAGGCCGGGCTGCTGCCAGAGGTACTGACCGCGATGGTCGACTACGACAGCGATGCCATTCATGACGGCCGCGAGAAGATCCACAAGGATGCCGAGCGCCGCAACGAGTTGGAACTGCTTGAGGGGGTAGCGTATTTTACCGTGACAACCGACCAAGCAAATGACTACGAAAAGCTCGTTCGGCTGTGCGAACGCATCCGACGCAAGCTGCATCGGAATAAGCGCCCCATCTTTAACAAGGCGATGAGTGCAGAACAGCGATATTTTGCCAACGCGCGTGCCGAAACGAAGCGATTTTGGCTCTGGCAAGCCGTTATCGATGCGCATCAGTATTGGTAGGGGCGGTAGCGAGGGGTTAGAATTAGCGGCCATATATTCAGGTTTAATACTTTTCCCGAGAAGTGAACGAGCCAGAATGGACCCCCGAAACATCGACACTTTTAGGGGCCCGTTTCCTGCGGTTTTGCTGCTGGAATCCTGCGGTTTTGACGTCAAAAAGTGTGGATGCTCCAGGGGTCCAAATAAGCTCGTTCACTTCTCGGGAAAAGTATTAGACCTCAATTTAAAGAGGGTTACTTATATGTGACTGCGAGACCCATTCGGGTCTGATCGTGGCAATCACCGGGGCTGTTTGGGCGCTTTGGGTGCCGCGGCGTCCTTTTGGCTTGGCAGCGTAAAACAAAACAGCTCAGAGGCGAAGCCTCTGAGCTGCGAACATTTGGTGGGCGTTAGAAGATTTGAACTTCTGACCTCTTCCGTGTCAGGGAAGCGCTCTCCCCCTGAGCTAAACGCCCGATCAAGGGTGCGCGAGTGCGCAGGGAATAATATAACGGAGCTCCCACCCGGTGGCAAGAACTATTTTAAAAAACTGGTGAATTGTGGCCCCATCGGAGCCTGTCGCAGCGCGAACAGCACACGAAAAGTCGCGTTTGTACCCCCGATGAACTGCACGTTCGCGTAAAATAATGCCCATTATGGGCAAATGGTGTCCAGGTAGTTTGCAACACGGCATCTGGGGGAGGGGCATGTCGGACGCGCGTTCGCTGCGAAAACAGTTCAATCGCATGCTCGCCACGCTGCTGGTGGCCCTTGCCGCTGCCGGAGCCGTAACGTATGCTTGGTACATCTACAACGCCAACCGCCACATCACCGATGTCAAGATGGCCGCCGGCACGGGCGTGACCTTCCTCATCTCCAACGAGTACGACGGCGAATACAAAACCAACGCCGGTCTGAGCTTTTCGGGCCTGCTCGATCCCGTCTCGACCGACAATGTGCTCAACGGCTTCCAAAAGGTAACGGGCTTTACCGGCGGAACCACCCAGGACTCGCTCTTTGCCAGCATGTTTGGCGCCGCCGAGCATTCCGACTACTACAAGACCTCCCTGTACCTGGCCACCAACTCGGCCGCGACCGATGTGTACCTGTCGGGCATCGACTTTACCGAGCAGGACCCGGCAAACCCCATCTCTACCGCTCTGCGTGTGGGACTGGTTACCTATGCTCCAGGGCAGGGCGATACCGTGACGGGCCAGTACATCTTTGAGGTCTCGGGTGAGCACAATCCCCAGGCGCGCTACAACACGCTCGACGGCAAGGATGCTGGCGAGAACGAGCAGAACCATCTGGTGCTTGACAGCAGCCGCTCCGACGGCGCCACGGTCCATTTTGACCAGCTGACCAGCGAAAACTTCTGCGACTACAACGAAGAAACCGGTATCGTGGGCCTCAAGGAGGCTACGACCAAGATCTGCAGCTTGCCCGCCGCTGCCAAGGGAGCCAACCGTAGCACGCCCGTGCGTGTGGATGTATACGTGTGGCTCGAAGGCTGCGACCCCGATTGCACCAACAATCTGGCCACCACCAGCTTGCAATCGCTGGCGCTGCGCTTTGCCGGCAAGCGTTCGTAGGGGGCCGGGGTATGAGTACATCGAACATCAAAGACATCCTGAGCTCGCGCCGTCGCATGGTTGCTGCGGCCGCATGGATGCTCGTGCTGGTGGCTGCCCTGAGCGCCGCCACCTACGCGTGGTTTAGCAACTCGCGTTACACCAACGTGACGCCTGTGGCACACACGGTAAGCGACGAGGGCTCCGACCTGCAGATTGGACTTTCGGCCAACGGACCATGGGACACAACGGCAACGCTAGCCGCCGCCGACAAAACGCTCTATCCCATCTCGACGGCAGGCCTTTCCCGCTTTTGGCGTGGCACGTTCCAAAACGCCGCGGGCATCACGACCGACTACGCCGACTGCACCGCGCAGCTGGACGACTACGCCCTTTCGGGCACGCTGTACCTTAAGGGCAGCGATAGCGCTCTCAACGTGTACCTGTATCAGGGCCAGATGAGCGTGACGAGCGATCCGCAGCTGCTGGCCGCGCTGCGTCTGGGCCTGGTCATTACAACTCAGTCGGGCACGCAAACGCATATCTTTACCTGCGACGATTTGGGCAACACCTCGGGCGCCACCAGTAGGCGTACCACCGCGCAAGACGGCGTGGTCGTGGCGCCCGGTGCCTCGGGCTGGACCTACACCGCCGACCCCGCGCGTGCCATAAGCGCTTACAGCATGGATGGCACCGGCGACACGCCCGCGGCGCGCGCAGGCGCCACGCCCATCTGCACGCTGGCCGCCAACGAAGTGGCAAGCGTTCGCTACGTTGTGTACATGGAAGGCTGCGACGCCAATTGCATCGACGAGGCTCAGGCTCGCGATGTGGTGCTGCAGCTTGCCTTTGCCGCGGCCAAGGCGTAAGGGGGCGAAGCGACATGGAAGACAAGAAGCGCATGCCAGCAGATAACCGCAAGGCCAAAACCCAGAGCGCTAGCTCCGCGGCCCCCTCCAGCGCGTCCGTCGATCGCCAGGTCCTCGAGGGCGCCGCCGCCCGCCGTCACGCCCGTCGCGCGCGTGCCTACATCGCGCTCGTTATGGTGGCGCTCGCCGCCACTTTGGGCGTCGCGACCTACGCTTGGTTTACCAACAACATGAAGGTCAACACCAACTCGGTGAGCGTGCGCAGCGACACGTCCAAGCTGGTGCTGGAGCTGGGCGATGCCGATCGCGGCAGCTGGACGCAGCAGGGCGACGTTTCCCTGACTTCCAGCGCGAACGGCGCCGTGACGCTCTACCCGGTCTCGACTTTTGACCTCAACGGTTTTGCTGCCTGCGCGCAAAACAACTCGGCCGGCGATGCCACGGTGTTTGAGCAGGCAAAAGACAACGGATCCGCGTTCTACCACGGCTGGATCGACCTGCGCCCCACCATTACCGGAACGGGAGCCAGCAAAGTAAAGGGTAAGGTCAACCTGTATCTGGCCGAATCATTGGTCCCGCAGGGTGTCGACGCCGAGTTGCTGCGCGCGGCCCGCGTGGGCATTAAGGTCTCGAGCGGCAACCAGGTGCTCGCCACCAACATCTTTGAGCTCGACAGCTCCGATGG
>CATXML010000055.1 GCA_958372035.1 uncultured Collinsella sp.
TCCAGGCCATAGGTGATCTCGACGGGCACGGGGTCGACCTCGATACCGCCCACCTGCTGGAAGTACGTAAACTGCGTGACCTCCATGCCGTTGAGCCAGACCTCCCAGCCAAGGCCCCAGGCGCCCAGCGTCGGGCTCTCCCAGTCGTCCTCGACAAAACGGACGTCATGGTCGTTGGGGTCCAGGCCAATGGCAGCAAGAGACCCCAGGTAAAGCTCCTGAGCATTAACCGGAGAGGGCTTAATGAGCACCTGGAACTGATAGTAGTGCTGCATGCGGTTAGGGTTCTCGCCGTAGCGGCCGTCGGCGGGACGGCGGCAGGGCTGCGCATAGCAGGTGCGCCATTCGGCGGGACCGAGCGAGCGCAGCGTGGTCGCGGTATGGAAGGTACCGGCACCGACCTCGGAGTCATAGGGCTGCATAATGACGCAGCCCTGCTCGCCCCAGTACTGCTGGAGGCGCAGGATGATGTCTTGGAAGGAAAGCGATGAAGCGTTCATGCCTCTAATATCCCCTCGTCGAAACGATTACACGGTTAGGTACTGTACTATAGCGGTTTTTAGTCGATAGCGCCGATGCGGTTGAGCGGCCAGTAGCGCACAAGCGCCACAGCGATCAAATCAGAGCGATCGACGGGACCAAAGTAGCGCGAGTCGGCAGAGTTTTCGCGGTTGTCGCCCATCACCCACACGCACCCGTCGGGAACGGTGTAGGGATAACTCACCTGGGCGCCAGGCGCTTGGACCGAAAGCGGCCAGCTCATGCCCGTCGTATAGTCCTCGTCGAGCGCTTGGCCGTCAACGACCACCTTGCCGTCCTGCAGGTCGACCGTCTGGCCGGCCGTGGCAATAACACGCTTGACAAGAACATCATGCTCGGAAGTGGCATCGGGGTTGTGGAACACCACGATATCACCCTGTTTGACGGGCTGACCGAGCTCGAGGCTCACCTTTTGTGCCAGGATCTGGTCGCCAATCTCGATCGTGTCCTCCATGGAGCCGGTGGGTACCACAAAGGGCTCGACCACAAAGGTGCGGATCAGGAAGGTGGCCACGAGCGCGATCGCGATGACCGCGACCCACTCAAAAGCGCCCCTCAACGCGGAATGCTGCAATGGAACCATTCTCACTCCTCGCTCTGCGAATACGAAGCGTCCAGAATCTCCTGCGCGTATGCGCGCTCCTGGGGCGAAAGCCGTGCCGTCTCGATCAGGTCGGGACGCCAGCGGCAGGTGCGCTCGATGGCATTCTTACGGCGCCAGGCGTCAACCTTGGCATGGTCACCGCTCACGAGCACCGGCGGCACGCCCTCGCCGTTGAATTCAGCAGGGCGAGTGTACTGCGCATACTCGAGCAGGCCTCCGTCCTCGGCGGTCGAGAACGACTCGTCGACGTTGCTCATCTCGTCACCAAGGGCGCCGGGAATCAGGCGTACGACGGCATCGGCAACGACCATAGCGGGAAGCTCGCCGCCCGTGAGCACGTAATCGCCGATCGACAGGCGCTCGTCGGCATACGCATAGGCACGCTCGTCGACACCCTCGTAACGGCTGCACACAAACAGCAAGCGCTCGCTTTTGAGCAGGCGCTCGGCCACATGCTGTGTAAAGGGCTCGCCACAGGGGGTAAAAAACACCACGGTGGGCTTAGGACCCTCGGAGCTAATAGCCTCGATGGCCTCGGCAATAGGCTCGACCTTCATGAGCATGCCCTGCCCGCCGCCGTACGGCTCGTCATCGACGGTACGATGGCGGTCGTGCGTCCAGTCGCGCAGGTTATACGCCTTAAAATCAAAAAGGCCGGCCTTGCGGGCGCGGCCCAAAATCGATGTGGACATGACGGGCTCAAACATCTCGGGAAAGACCGAAAGGGTCTCAATCAGCATGTTGTCCTCCCTACTTGTCCATATCGATCAGGCCGTCCATAACGTGGACGGAAATTGTTCCTGTGTCGGGAAGATCGAGCACAACCTGCTCGATCACGGGAATCAGTACCTCGCCGTACCGATCACCCTCGACAACCCAAACATCGTTAGCGGGCGTCGACATGATCTCGACGATCGTGCCGAGTGAACCGAAGCGCTCGTCGACCACCTCGCGACCCATCAGGTCGGTATAGGCGGCGTCGAGTGAATCGAGCTCAAAATCGTCACGATTTGCCAACACATAGCATCCCGTGATGCCCTCGGCGGCCGTCAAGTCGTCAATGCCCTCAAACGAGACCAGATCGCCATCGCCCGTATCGGTGACGGACACGACCGTGCAAAAGCGGTCGCGCTTGAGCGCCGGAGGCGTCAGGGCGACGCGCATACCCGGCTCTAATACAGAAGGAAGCCCCCGCAGCGGCTGCGCGAGGACCTCCCCCTTCCTTCCGTGCGGCTTGACCACACGGGCGATGTTTTTGTACTGGGACCTCAAGGTCCTAGCCCAGAACCTCTACCTCGACAGCAGTGTCGAGGCGAGCGGCCAGTGCACGGGCGAGCGTGCGAATGGCCTTGATGGTACGGCCACGACGGCCGATGACCTTAGCGACGTCATCCTCGGCGACAGAAACCTCAATCGTAGAGGCGTCATCACCATCAATGACCTCAAGGCTCACGGAATCCGGGTCGTCGACGATCTGAACAACGAGATATTCGACGAGATCGGCGATGCGATCTGAGAGCATTGCCTCACCCTCGAGCTGTGCAGCGTCAACCTCAGGCACGATTTACTCCTCGGCGCCCTCAGCGGCCTCAGCGGCAGCCTTAGCGGCCTCGGCCTCTTTGGCGAGCTGCTTCTTGGACTTCTTGACGACGGTCTCGGTCTTCTCGCCCTCGTTGGCGGCCTTGACCAGAGCGGCGACGGCGTCGGTGAGCTGAGCACCCTTGGACTGCCAGTCGGCAATCTTCTCGAGGTCGAGGTTGATGGTCTTGGGGGCGGTCATCGGGTTGTAGCGGCCAACCTCCTCGATGATACGACCGTCACGCGGGGCGCGGGAATCGGCGACGACGACACGGTAGTACGGACGCTTCTTAGCGCCGTGACGAGCAAGGCGAATCTTGACTGCCAAAGGAAACTCCTCCAACCAAGCAGCTTTAGGCTGCAACTACAAACAAACAGTTGAACATAATACGCCATCGACGCGGGCAGGTGAAGTCCGTGAGACCAACTTCTTCGGTGTAGTCGAGGGCAAATCCATATCTTAGACAAGAATTCGGGATTTGCAAGCACATACACGCACCCCACATGAGCTGCGCGGTATACTCATGACATGGAAAGACGCGAACATACATACGGTTATGAGGATGCCATGGGCGTCACGCCACCTCCCTGGACGGGTCCGGCGGTGGGCCTCATGGACCTCGATGCGTTTTTTGCGAGCGTGGAGATGCTCGATCATCCCGAATGGCGCGGAAAGCCGCTCATCGTGGGCGGAGACGCCGATTCGCGTGGCGTCGTGTCCACGTGTTCGTATGAGGCACGTCGCTTTGGCGTGCGCTCTGCCATGGCCTCGGCCGAGGCGCGGCGCTTGTGCCCGCAAGCCATTTGGACGCACGGGCACTTTGATCGCTACCGCGAGGTGAGCGCGCAGGTCATGGCTATTCTTGCCGAGGAGACGCCGCGCGTTGAGCGCGTATCCATCGACGAAGCCTTTATCGATATCACACCGGGTCGCTTTGCGCCCGAGGACCCACTGCTGGTTGCACGGCGTATAAGCGACCGCGTGGCAGCGCTGGGAGTGACGTGCTCCATTGGCGTGGGCTGCAACAAGACGGTCGCAAAGATCGCAAGCGAGCGGGATAAGCCGTTTGGGCTGACCATCGTGCGCCCCGGAACCGAGCAGCGCTTTTTGGCCGCGCTGCCGGTATCTGCCATGAGCGGCATCGGGCGCTCGGCCGAGGAGCGACTGCGCCGTATGCGCATCTACACGCTCGGCGAGCTGTCACGCGCGCCGGAATCCACCTTGGCCTCTATTTTTGGCGTCAACGGCGAACGTATGCGTCAGCGTGCGCTGGGACTTGAAATCTCCGAAGTCACGAGTCTCGATGAAGAGCGCAAGATCAAGTCGGTCAGCAATGAACGCACCTTTGCGAAAGATTTAACTGAGCGCGGAGACATCGAAGCGGCGATTGCACTGTTGGGCGAGTCAGTTGGACGCCGCCTGCGCCGTCAGGGACTGACGGGCGGCACGGTAACGCTCAAGCTCAAGTATTCGTATGGCAGCGGGCGTACGGCACAGCGCCGGCTGCCTCATCCGACCGACGATGAGAACATCTTTGTGGCGGTTGCGCTCGAACTGCTCGACAACATCTGGCAGGAAGGCATGCATGTGCGTCTGGCGGGTATCGGGATGAGCGACTTTGACCATCAGGGCGGCATCCAGACCGACCTGTTCTGCGAAGTCGACGACCGCGGAGCCCAATCCAGCGACCGACGCGACCTCTCGGTTGCTATCGACGCCGTCCGAGACAAGTTCGGCGACACCGCCCTATCCTTCGGCCGCCAATCCCGCTTCAACGATTAACCGCCTTTGGGCAAAAAGAAAGCCGGGCAGGTACGGAAAACCGCAACTGCCCGGCAAAATGCGCGAGGCTAACTAAAAGCCCCGTATCAAATGAGCCACTAGAGGAGGTCGAGGGGGAGCTGGGGGGCGTCACCCCAGAGCTTTTCTAGACGGTAGAAGTCGCGGGCTTCGGGAGTGAAGACGTGAACGACGACCGAGCCGTAGTCCATGAGCATCCAGGTCTTCTGCTCGCGGCCCTCGATGGAGAACGGATGCTCGCCGCAAGCCGCGGCGACCTTCTCCTCGATCTCGTCGACGATAGAATCGACCTGGCGGTTGTTGGTACCGGTGGCAAGCACAAAGTAGTCGCACACGTCGGAAAGCTCGGTCAGGTTGAGCACCTGCACGTCCTCGCCCTTCTTGTCGTAGGCGGCCTGCGCGGCGGCGCGGGCGACATCCTCGGCGGCGACACCGCTCGCGGACAGCGAGGCGGCGGTGCGGTCGGACGTGGCAACGAAACTCTTATGCTCCACACCTTCAAGAATCTGCTCGTCAGTCATGGTCTCGTCGGCCATGGAATACCTCTTTCTAGACACACCCGAGCTAGCGCAGCTGGGCGTAATGGTTGTAAATCGTAATAGCCGTGGGATAAAGATAGCGCCCGGACTGGATCACATAGACCAGACCCTGCGCAAAACAGGAGAAGAACAACTCGTCGAGCGAGGACTTCCCCACCATCTTGCGCAGCGCATGGGCATAGTCGCCGTGACGGTTGGGCTCGATGGCATCTGCCACAAAGACCACCATATCGAGCGGCGTCATGTCGCAGGCACCCACGGTGTGACGGTCGACAGCCTGGAAAACAGCCGGCGACAGCTCGGGGAAAAGCTGCGGAAGCTCATAGGCGGCAACAGGGCCATGCAAAAGCGGCGTCGCGGCGGAAGGAGAGCCGGCAACCTTGATGCCATAGTGAAGCGCGCGGGCCACGAGCTCGTCATCGGAAAGAACCTTGTCCCAGTCGTGAACTAAGCCGGCGGCAGCCGCATCAAAGCGGTCAACGCCGTAGACCTCGGCCAGATGAAGTGCGGTCTCGGCAACACCCAGCGAATGCACATAGCGCTTGCGCTTATCTTTCATGCGAACATCGAGCAGCTCTTGAATGCGCTTGAGCAGCGCGCGCTCATCGCCCTCAAACTGATCCTCTACCGACAACGTAGCCCCCATCACTCAAAATCTTCTTGGCCCAAATCGGCATATAGCCTGCGCTTGCGAATGTAGCCGAGCACGGACTCGCTCGTAAGATAGCGCACGCTCATGCCGCGGGCAACTCGCTTACGAATGTTCGTCGAGCTGATCGCCAGCGCCGGAATCTGAATATAGCGCACGTCGAACGGCAGCCCCGACTCTTTGATTCGGGCACGCGCCGTATCGATATCAAAGCCCGGTCGCGTCGCCGCAATAAAGGTAGCAAGCTCAGCGATTCGTTCGGCATCATGCCAGGTCACAATATCGATAATCGCATCGGCGCCCGTAATAAAGTAGAGCTTTACCTGCGGCGGGTAAAAGTCGCGAAGGGCATGAAGCGTATCGGCCGTATAGGTCACGCCCGGACGGTCGATCTCGAAACGGCTCGCCAAAAAAGCCGGATTCGCGGCGGTGGCGAGAACCGTCATGGCATAACGGTCCTCAGCAGGCGTCACCGGTTTGTCGAGTTTAAAGGCAGGAGAGCCGGCCGGCATAAAGAGCACAGCGTCCAAGTCGAGCGACTCGCGCGCCTGCTCGGCAGTCACCAAGTGCCCGTAATGAATCGGGTCGAAGGTGCCGCCCATAATGCCAAGCCGAAACTCTTTGCCCTCTTTTATGGGCAGCTCGGGCAAACCGATTCCACCGCGCAGCGACATGGCTTACTCGCCCTCCGAGGTCTCGGCATCGTCCGCGGCATCCGCCGCATCGACAACCTCGACGCCCTCATCCGGAGCATCGGTCACGTCAAGGGCCTCAACGGCAACGTCCTCGCCAGCGTCCTCGAGCTCCTCGTACTCCGAGAAGTCCTCGGCGCCCTCAAAGTCAAAGGCGCGCTGGCAAATGCGGACCTCGTCGCCCGCACGGCAGCCGGCCTTCTCGAGCGCGTCGTCAACACCCATGCGCGCAAACTTATGCTGCAGGTAGATGACGGCTTCCTCGTTTTCCCAGTCGGTCTGGATAACCATGCGCTCGATGGCGCGACCGACCACGCGGAAGGCACCGGGCTCTTCCTGAACAATGCGGAAACGCTTCTCGCGCTGCAGGCGACGGCGCTCCCACTCCTCGTCGCGAAGATCGACCGGCTCATCGGAGACCGCCAGCTCGGCGCGCAGCTTAGCCACCTGCTCGCCCACGGCAAGCATCAGCGTGTTGAGGCCGGCGCCCGTCACGGCGGACACGGCAAAGAACATATGTCCATCGTCGAGCGCGGCGCGCTTGAGGTCGGCAATCTTGTCGGCCGTGCCCGGCGCATCGCACTTGTTGGCGACAACGATTTGCGGGCGCTCCGAGAGCTCTGCGCCATACTGCTCGAGCTCACGGTTGATGATGCGGTAATCCTCAACCGGGTCGCGATCCTCAAAACCGCCCGTCATGTCGACGACATGCATGATGAGCGCCGTACGCTCGATGTGGCGCAGGAACTGGTGGCCCAAGCCCTTGCCCTCGCTCGCGCCCTCGATGAGGCCGGGGACGTCGGCAACGACATAGGAGTACTCGCCGGCACGCACCATACCCAGGTTGGGCACGAGCGTGGTAAACGGATAGTCGGCGATCTTGGGTCGGGCGGCACTCATGCGCGCGATAAGCGAGGACTTGCCCACCGAGGGGAAGCCCACGAGCGCGGCATCAGCCATGAGCTTCATCTCGAGCTCAATCCAGTGCTCCTCGGCCGGCTCGCCCAGCTGGGCGAATGCGGGCGCGCGGCGCACCGACGTCACAAAGTGCGTATTGCCCAGACCGCCGGCA
>CATXML010000056.1 GCA_958372035.1 uncultured Collinsella sp.
AACGTGCCGCACGTGCCAAGTGGCGCGTGCGGCACGTTTTGGTGCTCGGTTGTTTCCGTTGTGTTACTTCCCAAAGACCTCTTCGGCGATACGAGCGCTCTCGGCGGCGTCCTTGGCGTAGTAGTCCGCGCCGATTTGCTTGGCGTATTCGGGGGTGAGCACGGCGCCGCCCACGATGATCTTGACGCCCGGAACCTCGGCATGGAGCAACTTGATGGTCTCCTCCATGGCGACGACCGTGGTGGTCATAAGCGCCGAGAGGCCGACGAGCTTAATGTCGCGCTCCTTGACGGTCTTGAGCACTTCCTGCGGATCGACGTCGCGGCCCAGATCAAAGACGGTATAGCCGTAGTTGTCGAGCAGCATCTTGACGATGTTCTTGCCGATATCGTGGATGTCGCCCTTGACGGTGGCCACGCAGATCTTACCCTTGTCGGCAATCTCGCCGGCGGGCATCAGGCGCTTGATGGTGTCGAAGCCCACGCGCGCGGCCTCGGCCGAGGCCATGAGTTGCGGCAAGAAGAACTTTCCCTGGTCAAAGAGGACGCCAACCTCGTCGAGAGCGGGGATAAAGTGATTGTTGATGAGGTCCATAGCGTCGTGGTCTGTCAGCAGACGCTCGGTCTCGGCAGCGATCTCGCCTTTGCGGCCCGAGACGACCATTCGACGAATCGGGTCGTCGTTGCCGTCAGTGCCGGCGGTGCCAGCAGCAGGCGCGGCATCACTCGATGCGGCCTGAGCCGCTGCCGGGTTGGCGGCGATCTTGTACGGATCGGTCCAGCCGGCATAGCGCTCGATGTATCCGGTCGAGCCCTCGTCCTCAACGCTCAGGACGCGATAGCTGTAGACGGTGTCCATAAAGCGCTTGGAGCCCGGGTTCATGATGGGGGCGTCCAGACCCGCGCCAAAAGCGGCGGCCAAAAAGACCGAACCCAGCAGCGGGCGAGCGGGCAGGCCAAAGCTGATGTTCGACACGCCGAGCGCGCATTTGACGCCCAGGCGCTCCTTGCACAGGGACATGGCGCGCAGGATCTGCTCGGCCTGGCGCTGGTTGGTCGAGGCGGTCATGACCAGGCAGTCGATGAGGATGCGGTCCGGGCCGATGCCGTAGCGGGCGGCCTCGGTCACGATGCGCTCGGCGATGGCGAAGCGAGCCTCGGCGGTATCGGGGATGCCGCCCTCGTCGAGCGTGAGGCCGACGACGTTGGTGCCATAGTGGGCGACCAGCGGGAAGATCTCGTCCATGATCTGCTGCTTGCCGTTAACCGAGTTGATGATGGGCTTGCCGGCGTAGCGGCGCACGGCGGCCTCGACAGCGGCGGGGTCGGTGGAGTCGATCTGCAGCGGCAGCAGCGTGGAGCCTTGGAGCTGCTCGGTGGCCTGTTGGATAATCTTGACCTCGTCGATCTCGGGCAGGCCCACGTTGACGTCCAGGATGTCGGCGCCCTGCTCCTGCTGGCTGATGCCCTGGCTCACCACGTAGTCCAGGTCGCCGTCGCGCAGGGCCTGCTGCAGGCGCTTTTTGCCGGTGGGGTTGATGCGCTCGCCGATGACGGCGATCTTGTGGCCGTCGCAGGGGAGGTCCACCACGGTCTGGGCGCTTGTGACCGACATGCTGGGCTTGCGGTGGCGCGGACTGGGCGTGTGGTTATCGATAAGCGTGCGCAGCGCTGCCATGTGCGCCGGCGTGGTGCCGCAGCAGCCGCCCACGACGCTTACGCCGTCCTCAATCATACCGGCGACGGCCACGGCGTACTCGGGCGCCTGGATATCAAAGACGGTGTTGCCGTCGTCGTCCACGTGGGGCAGTCCTGCGTTGGCCTGCACCATAACGGGCTTGTCCGTAACGGTGAGCATGCGAGCGGCGAGTCCTCGGAGCTCGGCCGGTCCCTGGCTGCAGTTGATGCCCAAAACGTCGGCGCCGATGGCATCGAGCGTGATGGCGGCAACCTCGGGACTCGTGCCCAGGAAGGTGCGACCGTCTTCCTCAAAGGTCATGGTGGCAAAGACGGGCAGGTCGGAGTTCTCGCGGCAGGCGAGGACGGCCGCCTTGATCTCGGCCAGGTCGGTCATAGTCTCGATAATAAAGAGGTCCACGCCCGCGGCGACGCCGGCGCGCACTTCCTCGGCAAAGAGGTCGTAGGCCTCGTCGAAGCTGAGGGTACCCAAGGGGCGAAGCAGCGCGCCGATGGGGCCGATATCGCCGGCGACGTAGTGGGCGCCGGCCGCGCGGGCGCAGGCGACAGCGGCGGCAAAGACATCTGCCACGGTGGCGGTACCGTCGAGCTTGTGGGCGTTGGCGCCAAAGGTGTTGGCGGTGATCACGTCGCAGCCGGCTTCGACGTACTGACGCTGGATGTCGGTAATGACCTGAGGCTCCTCAAAGTTGAGCAGCTCGGGCAGGGCGCCGGCCTTCATGCCGGCTGCCTGCAGCATGGTGCCCATACCGCCGTCGAACAGAAGATGCCCTGTGCCCTCGACGGCGGCGCGCAGGCGATCGTCCTTAATGCGCAGGTCATCGATCGTGCGCGTCTTGTACACAGCGCCGTTGCAGCGCGCAGTATTGACAGGTGCCGCCAGCGCAGTACCGTCAGAATCATGAGTGATAAGCGGAGTAGACATCGATGGCTCCTAATGGCTGGAATAGCAGGTGGTGTGGGCGGCGTGGAAGCGGCAGTGCTCACGCATGCGGCAGATATTGCAGGTGGGGCGGCTCTGGGCGTCGTGGACCTCGCCGTCAAACAGACCGATCACCGCGGTCACGCTCTTGGTGGGCATGAGCAGGCTGGTGGGGGTAACGGTAAGCCCGATGAGCCGTGTGGCGTTGAGCGCATCCACGATCGAGCGCTGGGCCGAGAGCGGGCAGTCGCCGTAGCCGGGGCTAAAGCGCCAGTTGCCGGCGAGTCCGTGTGCGGCGGCCGCAGTCTTGACCTGTCGGTCCATTTGCTCAACAGCTGCCTCCACATAGGCAGAGCACGCGGCGTCGAGCACGGCTCCCTCGAGGGGCTGCTGGGCTCCTGTGATGCGCAGGCGACGCTCGGCGCCCATGCCGAGGGTGCATGCCATGAGCGCGGCAAAGCGGGCGTCTTTGAGATGTCGATAGATATCGCGACCCCGCAGCTCAACGTTGGTGCCGACCAAGCGAATGCAAGGCTCACTTTGTTCGTCCACGCCCGTGGCATCGACGGCAAACACGCGGCGCACGCCACGGGGCTCAATGTCCAGTTCCAGGCGCTCGACTACAAGCTCAATACGTCGTGACAGCTCGGGCTCAATCTGCTGGCCGCCGTAACCCAGATACCGCAGCATCTCGGCACGGTCGACACGGGGATGGTGCGCAGCATCGACACGGTAAAGCGCCGGCGACGCAAGGTCGGCCGGCACTTCGGCAGCGGTTGTATCGATGTGCGGTTTTTCCATTACCCCAGGCGCTCCATAATGGTCGCGGCGATCGCAGGACGGTTCATAGTGTACAGGTGCAGGCCGTCGGCGCCGTGCTCCTTGAGGTCGCAAAGTTGGCGGGCGGCATAATCTACACCGGCTGCCTGCAGGCTCTCGGGGTCGTTCTCGTACTTGGCGAGAATCTTGATGACGGGGGAGGGCAGCGACGCGCCGCACATAAAGACCATGCGGCTGATTTGCGACTTGCCCATAAACGGCATGATGCCCGCGGTAATGGGCACGGTGATGCCCGCCTTGTCGGCAAGCTCGCGAAAACGGTAGAAGCACTCGTTGTCAAAGAAGAGCTGCGTCACAAAGAAGCTCGCGCCGGCGTCCTGTTTTTGCTTGAGGTATTCGACCGAAGCGTTGAGGTCCTCACAGGCAATGTGGCCCTCGGGGTAGGCCGCGGCGCCCACACAAAAGCCGGCGTCGACAAGCTCGGGGATGAGGTCACGGGCGTAGGCGTAGTCCGAGGCGGGCTTGTCATCCTCGGTCGCGCCAGTGGGCAGATCACCGCGCAGGGCCAGGATGTTTTCTACGCCGGCGGAGCGGTATTCGTCGATCTTGGCGACGATATCGGCGTGCGAGCGGCCCACGCAGGTAAGGTGCGCCACCGAGGGCGTATTGAATTCGCTCGTAATCATATGCGCGATGGGGGCGGTGGTGGCGCCGTTGCCCGAGCCGCCGGCAGAGCAGGTGACCGAGACAAAGCTCGGCGAAAGCTTGCACAGATCGCCTGCCACCTCGCGAGCCGTGTTGAGGGTAAGCTCGCCCTTGGGCGGGAACATCTCAAACGAAACGGGTGCGGTGCCCTGGGATGCTGCCTGCTTAAAAACCTCGTCGACGCGCATATCGTGCTCCTTTAGATGCGTAATAGTGTGATGTGTTGTAAGGATTCTACAGCACCACTGTGTCACGGTGGAGTTTCACTCGCTATTCGGGGATACCAATCAAAGATGCCTTGCTATCGACATTCCCTATAGCAGAGCGGTCAATCTAGGATGGGGCTATAAAGACTGGTATCTGATGCGAAATACCAGTTAATAGAGCCCCATCCCAAATTGACTACCCTTAAACCATGGGGAGAGGTCTGCAATTTATACAGTTGATTGGCTGTTGAGGGCGGCAACGCCGCCGCGATGCGGTAACCTCATTGATTGGTTTCGTGACAGCAACATAACGGTAATGTTGCGGAAACACGACGAGCCTAATCTATGACTCGTTCGTTAGTAATCAACACCGCTTCTCACGCGGTGCCGATACGAAGGGAGTTCCGTATGGCCGAACTTACTGACCGCTTCGGGACCATGGTGTTCTCTGAGGAAGTCATGAAGGACTACCTCCCCAAGGACATTTGGAAGCGCCTTGCTGCAACCCTCGAGGACGGTGAGCCGCTCGACCTGGATGTGGCCAACGCCGTTGCCCATGCCATGAAGGTCTGGGCCATCTCCAAGGGCGCGACACACTACGCGCACTGGTTCCAGCCGCTTTCGGGCATTACTTCCGAGAAGCACGACAGCTTCCTCGAGCCCAACCACGACGGCACCGCCATTACCAAGTTTACGGGCAAGAACCTCATCCAGGGCGAGCCCGATGCTTCCAGCTTCCCCAACGGCGGCCTGCGCGCCACCTTCGAGGCCCGTGGCTACACCGCTTGGGATCCCACCAGCCCCGCCTTTATCAAGGACGATGTCCTGTGCATCCCCACGGCTTTCTGCTCCTACACGGGCGAGGCCCTGGACAAGAAGACCCCGCTGCTGCGTTCCATGACTGCGCTCTCGCGTGAGTCCAAGCGCGTTTTGGCGCTGTTTGGCAAGACCCCCAAGAAGGTCGTTCCTTCCGTGGGCGATGAGCAGGAGTACTTCCTGATCAAGAAGGACGCTTACCGCAAGCGCAGGGACCTGGTCATCACCGGTCGCACCCTCTTTGGCGCTGCCCCCTGCAAGGGCCAGGAGCTCGAGGAGCACTACTTTGGCGCTATCCGCCCCACCGTCTCGGCCTATATGAAGGACCTGGACGATGAACTGTGGGCGCTTGGCATTCCTGCCAAGACCAAGCACAACGAGGTCGCCCCCTGCCAGCATGAGCTCGCCCCTGTCTACGGCGAGGTCAACGAGGCCATCGACCAGAATCTGGTCATGATGGAGAAGATGAAGCTCATCGCCTCCCGCCACGACTTGGTCTGCCTGCTGCACGAGAAGCCCTTCGAGGGCATCAACGGTTCGGGCAAGCACAACAACTGGTCGCTTGGCACCGAGTCCGAGAACCTGCTCGACCCGGGCGACACCCCGCTCGACAACCTGCAGTTCATCGTCTTCCTCACCGCGGTGATCGAGGCCGTCGATAACTATCAGGAGCTCCTGCGTGCCTCCGTTGCCTCGGCCGGCAACGATCATCGTCTGGGCGCCAACGAGGCTCCTCCGGCGATTATGTCCATCTTCCTGGGCGACCAGCTCACCGAGGTCGTCGAGAAGATCATCGATGGCAAGGCTTCCGTCCATGCCACGCGCGGCGTGCTTGACCTGGGCGCCGATACCCTGCCCAAGCTGATGCAGGACAACACCGACCGCAACCGCACCTCCCCGTTTGCCTTCACCGGCAACAAGTTCGAGTTCCGTGCCTGCGGCTCCGAGCAGAACGTCTCCGACTCCAACCTGGTGCTCGATGCCGCCGTGGCCAAGTCGCTCAAGTCCTTCGCCGACGCACTCGAGGGTACGCCCGAGGATAAGTTCCAGGACGCCGCGCTCGAGTACTGCAAGAAGGTGCTGACCGATCACCAGCGCATCCTGTTCTCCGGCGACGGTTACTCCGACGAGTGGCCCATCGAGGCCGAGAAGCGCGGCCTTGCCAACAACAAGACCACGGCCGACGCTCTTCCCGCCTTTGTTTCCGATAAGGCCATTGCGCTCTTTGAGGAGACGGGCGTCCTGACCAAGGCCGAGGCCCAGTGCCGCTATGACTGCAAGCTCGAGAAGTACAACAAGCTCATGAACATCGAGGCTACCACGATGGTTCGCGAGGCGCGTCGTACCTATCGCCCGGTCATTACCGCCTATGCCACCAAGGTCGCTAAGGGCCTTGAGACTATTCGTGCCGCCGGTGCTGAGGCCGCCATGCAGTGCGAGCAGAACACGCTCAACAAGCTCTGCAACGGTATCACCGCCATCAACGACTCCATCAAGGCGCTCGACGCCGTACATCAGAAGGCCGAGGCTCTCGATGGCCAGGAGCAGGCCAACGTGTACGCGCACGAGGTCGTTCCCGCTATGGATACGCTGCGTGCCGCCGTGGACGCCATGGAGGAGATCGTGGCCGCCGACTACTGGCCGGTTCCGACCTACGACGACATCCTGTTCTACGTGTAGAGCGTAGCTGACATATCGTCACGGTATTGAGCCGGGGTCCGCATCGCGCGGGCCCCGGCTATTTGTTTGCGAAGGACGCTTTGGATCCCGCTTTGCAACTGATTCGCCCACGCAATAAGGGGTCGTGGGCAAAAAACGTCAAATATGAGTACTGTCACAAGCCCTGTAGCATTATCTTTTTGCAAAATATGCAGTGTTACGCAACATATGTCCAAGTACTTAGCTGATAAATACCTGCAATTCCTCCGCCATAGGACGCCTTGTGTCAAAATCGCCTTCTGATGGCATGAAATCGCTGTTACTAAATTGGTAACAGTACTCATATTTGCTATTTTTTGTCCACGGGCCCTTGGATGACAGTGTGATTTTATGCCTTCGGGGTTCGAATCCCGGCGTATGGGTAGCAAAAAGCCCGTCACCGAATTGGTAACGGGCTTCTCAGATTCTGTGGTGCCCCCAGCGGGATTCGAACCCGCGATATCCACCTTGAAAGGGTGGCGTCCTTGGCCGCTAGACGATGGGGACAGCGGGAAAGAGTATAGCAGACTTTTTTGCCGGCGCGTATATCGTTGGCAAACTGGAAAACCACCACAAAGGTACCTGTCCCCTTTGTG
>CATXML010000057.1 GCA_958372035.1 uncultured Collinsella sp.
GTCGAACTGCGAGTTGTACAGGTCGGCGTAGAAGCCGCCCTGGGCGAGCAGCTCGTCGTGCGTGCCCTTCTCGACGATGTCGCCGTCACGAATTACCAAGATCACGTCGGCGTTGCGGATCGTGGACAGGCGGTGCGCGATGACAAAGCTCGTGCGGCCCTGCATCAGCGCATCCATGGCGCGCTGAATAAGCTCCTCGGTGCGGGTATCGACGTTGGAGGTCGCCTCGTCCAGAATCAGCGCCGGGCGGTCGGCCAAAATGGCACGGGCGATGGTCACGAGCTGGCGCTGGCCCTGCGACAGGTTAGTGCCTTCCTCGTTGATCATAAAGTCGTAGCCGCCGGCGAGCGTATGGATAAAGTGGTCGCAGCGTGCGGCGCGTGCGGCGGCCTCGACCTCGGCATCGCTCGCATCGGGACGTCCGTAGCGGATGTTCTCGCGGATCGTGCCGTTAAACAGCCAGGTATCCTGCAGCACCATGGCAAACTCGCCGCGCAGCGCCGCGCGATCCCAGTCTCGCACGTCGACACCCTCGACGCGCAGCGAACCGCCGTCCACGTCGTAGAAGCGCTGCAGCAGCTTGATGAGCGTGGTCTTGCCGGCGCCGGTGGGGCCGACGATGGCGATGGTCTGGCCGGGCTGTGCCTCGCAGCTAAAGTCGTGGATGATGGTCTTGTCGGGCGTGTAGCCAAACTTGACATGGTCAAACTCCACGTGGCCGGGGCGCTTCTCGGGGATCTGCGCGTCGGCCTTCTGCTCCTCCTCGGGCGCGGCCAGGAACTCAAAGACACGCTCGGTGGCGGCGGCCATCGACTGCATCGTGTTGCTCACATTGCCCAGCTGCTGCACGGGTTGCGTAAAGTTGCGAACGTACTGGATAAAGCTCTGGATGTCGCCGGGCGTGGCATTGCCGGTCAGCGCGAGCTGCGCGCCCACCACGACGACGCCCACGTAGCCCATGTTGCCCACCAGGCTCATAAGCGGCATCATCAGTCCCGACAGGAACTGCGAGCGCCAGCCGCTAATAAAGAGTCGGTCGTTTTGACGGTCGAACTCCTCGATCGAGGCTTCGGCGCGGTCGAACACCTGAATAACGTTCTGGCCGGCAAAATCCTCCTCAATAATGCCGTTGACGGCGCCCAGGACCTGCTGTTGCTCGCGGAAATACGGCTGCGAGAAGTGAATCATAACGGTCAGGATAATCGCGGCTGCCGGCAGCGTGAGCACGGTGACGCCGGTGAGCGGCAGACTGATCGAAAGCATCATGACGAGCACGCCGATAATCTGCGTGACGGACGTAATAAGCTGCGTCACGCTCTGGTTGAGCGACTGTCCGAGCGTATCGACGTCGTTGGTGATGCGGCTGAGCACGTCACCCTTGCTGTGACCGTTGAAGTAGCTCATCGGCACGACGGCGATCTTGGCGGCGATCTCCTTGCGCATGCGGTAGCAAATCTTTTGCGTGACGCCGGTCATGAGCCAACCCTGGATCAGACTGCAGGCAGAGCTTGCCAGGTACAGGCAGAGCAAAAAGCCGAGCGTCTTGGCGATCCAGTTAAAGTCGACATCGCCGGTACCGTTGACCTTGGCAACCAGGCCCTCGAACAGCTTGGTCGTAACCTGGCCAAGTACCTTTGGCCCCACAATATTAAAGATGACCGAGCACACGGCAAAGGCGACGGCGGCAAACACGGCAATCTTGTGCTGGCCGATATAGCCGAGCAGCTGCCTCATGGTGCCCTTAAAGTCCTTGGCCTTTTCGCCGCGGCCCATGCCGCCCATGCGGCCCATGGGACCACGCCGGCGGGTGGGCTTGGGAATCTGAGTCTTGGTCTCGTCTGCCATTAGCGCTCGCCTCCTTCCATAACGGTTGCAATCTCTTCTTGGGTAAGTCCCAGCTCCTCGGCGGAAAGCTGCGACTGTGCAATCTCCAGGTACGCCGGGCAGTTGTGAAGCAGCTCCTCGTGCGTGCCGGTGCCCACCACGTGGCCGTCGTCGAGCACGATGATCTGGTCGGCGTGCATGATGGTCGCGATGCGCTGGGCCACGACCACGAGTGCGGCGTCGGTAACGTTTTTAGCCAGCTCCTCGCGCAGACGCGCGTCGGTCTTGTAGTCGAGGGCGCTAAATGAGTCATCGAAAACCACGATCTCGGGCTTTTTGGCCAACGCGCGGGCGATGGCCAGACGCTGGCGCTGACCGCCCGAGACATTGGAGCCGCCCTGGCTGATGGGGGAGTCGTAGCCGCCCTCGCGCTCGGCGATAAAGTCCTCGGCCTGTGCGATGCGTGCGGCCTCGTGCATGTCCTCGTCGCTCACCATGTCGCCGGCAAACTTGAGGTTGCTCTTGACGGTGCCCGAGAACAGGCGACCCTGCTGCGGGATGTAACCAATGCGGCGGCGCAGCTCGGAAAGGGTCATGTCGCGCACGTCGATGCCGTCGAGCGAAATGCTGCCGCCCGTGACGTCGTATAAGCGCGGAATCAGCTGCACGAGCGTGGACTTGCCCGAGCCCGTGGAGCCAATAATGCCGAGCATCTGACCGGCATGTGTGGTGAAGTTCACGCCGCTGATGACATCGGCGCGGGCATCGGGGTACTGGAAGCTCACGTCGCGGAAGGTGAGCTCACCGCGCGGCGCGCTGGCCGCGGGCAGTTTGGGCGAGACGGGGTCGTTGATGCTCGTGGGGCAGGTGATGACCTCTTCCACGCGCTCGGCTGCGACTTCGGCACGGGGCAGGATGACCGAAACCATGGTGAGGATCATAAACGCCATGACGATCTGCATGGTGTAGGAGATAAACGCCATCATGTTGCCGACCTGCATCACGCCGTCGGACACGCCCTGCGCGCCAAACCAGACGATAAGCACGGTGATGCAGTTCATGACGAGCATCATGAGCGGCATCATAAAGCTCATGGCGCGGTTGGTGTAGAGCTGCGTAGTCATCAGGTCGAGTGACGCCTTGTCAAAACGTTCGAGCTCATGTTCCTCGCGGTTGAACGAGCGGATGGGCATAAGGCCATCGAGCAGCTCGCGAGCGGTAAGGTTCACACGGTCCACGTAACTTTGCATCTTTTTGAACTTGGGCATGGTGAGGCCCATAAGCACACCGACGACGGCCGAGACCGCGATGATGGCCACGGCGATGGTCCACTCGAGGCCGGTGTGGTTGGCCAGGACGCGCATGACGGCGACGATGCCCATGACGGGGGCCATCAGACACATGCGGATAAACAGGGTTGCGGCCATCTGGATCTGCTGAATGTCGTTGGTGCAGCGGGTGATGAGCGAGGCCTGGCTAAACTTGCCCACCTCGGCCGGTGAGAAGTGCATAACCTTGTTGAAGGTCTCGCGGCGCAGGTCGCGGGCGATGGAGCAGGCGGTGCGCGAAGCCACGGCGCCGGTCAGGATGGTGGCGACCAGCGACACCAGACACAGACCAAACATCGTGGTCGCCATGCGGCCCAGGTAGGCGTTTTGCACGTCGGCGGGGTCGATGCCCTGTGCCTTGTACTCGTCCTGCACATAGCTCACGGCGCGCTGGGTGACGATGGAGCCCGACATGGAGCCCATTTTGTCAGCCATATCGTTGGCGCCCTCGACGAGCTTGCCCTGGTCGATTAGGCCGCCTTCAACGCTTAGACGCAGGCTCTTCATGGTGATCTTACCGCCGTCGGCATCAATCTGCTTTTGCATGTTCTGCGCCGCAGCGGCCTTCCGCTGCATCTCGGCGAGCTGCTCGGGCGTCATCGCCGCCATCTGCTCGGGGGTGGGCATGGCCTGGGCGGCGGCGCCATCGCTTTTCTCGGTGGATGCGCCGGTCATGTCGCCCATGGAGTCGGCGTCGATGCCCTGGTTGAAGGCGAGCACGACGGTCTCAGGCAGACTCATAATGTCGGCGAGCTTGCTGCCGTCGGCGCGCTCGTCCTCGGTTCCCTTGTACGTGCGAATGCCGTTATTGTCCGCCTTGCTAAACGCGGCCTCCACAGCTTTGGCGTCCTTGGCGCTCATAAAGAGTTCGAGGTCGTCGAGCGATTCGGCGCGAATGGTGTCGGGCACGGGCGAGGCGATGCCGCCTTGCTGCACGCCCACGTCGACGATGTCGCTCATATAGGTAGGCAGCGCCAGATCGGCGTTGCAGCTGATTACGATAAGTACGATAGCTGTGAACAGTGCCGGAATATGCTTTTTAAAGAGCTTGAGAATCCTCACTCGGCATCTCTCCTTTCTTGATTGCGGTCGATAATTTCGTTGGCACGTCTAAGAAGGCGCACCATCTCTTGGGTATCTGTTTCGCCGAGCTGCTCGAGGAAAGCCGCGGTGCGGTTCTCGAATTCCCGACGTTTGATTTCGAGATCCTGGAATCCCTTGTCGGTCACCGTGACGTGTACGCGACGACGATCGGTCTTTGAGTGTTCGCGCTCGACCCAGCCCTTGGCTTCGAGAGCGCGTAGGATATTGGCGATGCGGGCGCTCGAGACCCAGGCGCGATCGGCGAGTTCGCTCGGCGTGAGCGAGCCGCCAGCGAGCATGAGGGCGCGCATGACAGCCATCTCGCCGCCGAGAGCTTTGTCCGCAAAGCGTGAAATGCGCTGATGCATGCTGCCAAACTCAGTTAAGAGCTGACGCCCAAGCTCATGGAAATCGGTATCTTCCACCGAAAACCCCTAACACTAGAAACTATTTTCGGTGGAAGATGATACCCCCATATGCGGGCCTCATGCAGCGGGCAATATAAAGAGCGCATAAAGACTTAAAATCATTCAATTGCTGAAGCGTTTCAAAGAACTATTATGCACGCGGTTAGGCGAGGGGTTGTCACCACCATGACGACTGGGACTTATATAATCGCCACGTGCGATGCTCCAACTTCCCGCGAGGAGACACCTTATATAAAGGGGGATGGAGTCATGGCATTTGACTTCACGGGCAAGACCGCGATTGTCACGGGCGGCACTCAGGGCATTGGCCTCGAGATCGCCAAGGGCATCGTCGCGGGCGGCGGACATGTCGCGCTCATCGCAAGGAACGCTGCTAAGGGCGAGGCCGCTGTGGCCGAGCTTGGCGAGGGCAACAAGTTCTATCAGCTCGATGTCGCCGATGCGCCCAAGGCGCGCGAGACCGTCGAGCAGATTTTTACGGACCTGCCGCAAACCAATATCCTGATCAACTGCGCTGGCGTCATCAGCACCAAGAAGTTCGACGAGATCGATGACACCGAGTGGCGTCGCACCATCGACATCAACCTCAACGGTACCTTCACTATGATGAATGCCGTGTACCCGCACTTTAAGGCGGCACATGCCGGCACTATCGTCAACGTGAGCTCCGTTGCTGGCAAGATCGGTGGCGGCTTGCTCGGCACCGCTGCCTACGCCAGCTCCAAGGCCGGTGTTAACGGTCTAACCAAGGCAGTCGCCAAGGAAGGCGGCAAGTTTGGTGTCCGCTGCAACGCTGTATGCCCGTCGCTCACGTTGACCGATATGACCTCGATTCTCTCTGACGAGAACTCTCAGCGCATCATCAACGGTATTCCTCTGGGCCGCGCCGCCCAGGCCAGCGAGCCTGCGCAGATGGTGCTGTTCTTCGCTTCCGACCTCGCCAGCTTCGTGAACGGCGAGATCGGTGACTGCGACGGCGGCATCGTCCTGGACGGGTAATACCCCGCGGTGATCGTTTGGCGGCGACCCTGGCGACTCGGGGTTGTCGCCTTCTTTCTGACATAGGCGCGTGCGGCTACGATTCGCATGCATCCAAAGGAGATATATATGAGTGAATCGACTGCGGTGGAGGCGCCGGCGGCAAAGGAGCCGTTCTTTAAGATGTCCTCCATCCCGGGTGCCAATATTTTGGTGCCGCTTTTGCTGGGCTGCCTGCTCAACACGCTATTCCCCGACCTATTCAAAACGCTCGGCAGCTTTACGCTTGGCATGACCCAGCAGGGTGCAGGCCCGCTCGTGGGCGCTTTTTTGCTCATCGTCGGCACGACGATTTCGTTTAAGAGTGCTCCTGCCGCTGCTGCCCGCGGTGCCATCATCATCGCCGTCAAGCAGATCGTGGTCGTTGCCGTGTCGCTGCTCATCCTTTATGTGTTCAACGACAACCTGTTTGGCATCTCGGCCATGGTAATGCTGGCCGCTTGCACCGGCGCCAACAACGCTATGTACGCTGGTCTGATGGGCACCATGGGCAACGAGGCCGAGCGTGGCGCCGTTGCCATCACCACGCTCGTTGTCGGCCCTCCGGTCACGATGATTGTGCTTGGCGCTGCCGGTCAGGCTCCGATCGGCTGGTCGCTCGTGGGCGCCATCCTGCCGATCGTCGTCGGCATTATTCTGGGTAACCTCTTCCCGAGCTTTAAGAAGATGATGGCACCGGCACTTTCCGCCATCATCGTGCTCGTCTTCTTTGCCATGGGCTCGACCATGACCTTTGGCCAGCTCATTAATGGCGGTCTTCCCGGTATTCTGCTCGGCGTAATCTGCTCGGTGGTCTTCGCTATCCCCGTTGTTGCGGTCGATAAGCTTACCGGTGGCACCGGTGTCGCAGGTGCGGCAATCTCCAGCTGCGCTGGCGCCAACGTGGCAACGCCTGCCGCTATGGCAAGCGTCAACGAGGCCATGTACGGCGGCGCGGTGCTCGCGACGGCTACGGCTCAGGTTGCAGCCTGTGCTATCGTGACGGCCATTCTGACCCCGCTGGTCACCAGCTGGTGCTACAAGCATTTTGAGGGCCAGCAGAGCAACAGCAAGGCAGCGACCGACAAGGCCGCCTCAGCCGCCTAATGCCAAGTGGCAATCAAAGCTAAAAAACTAGCCACGCCACAGGGCGGCCACGGGGAAAATCCCGTGGCCGCCCTTCAGTTTCTGTAGGGTCTCTGGGGCACTTTACTCTGCTAAAGCTGGCATAACAGCTAGAGTGAACGTCGTACAAAGGCAAGGAAAAATACCCAACAAATCGGTGAACGGTAGTTGTTCGCGCTCGTATTTCCTGCGGATTTGTTAAAAACGCCATAATGGTATAAAAAAAGAAACATATAACAGCCCTGATGAAGGGGGTGGCTATGTTATCCTTCTCAGACGGGTGAAATCTTGGGTTTGGGTTGCAGTTCCAAGGTGGACAAACGTTTTTCCCTGCACCAACATGTGGTGAAGAACGGAAGAAGCCGGTAGTGCAAGCCGAAAATTCAAGAATTCAATAAGCAGCGGTGTGAGAGAGCGCCGCATTACACGTAACTAGGAGCGTGGTTACACAATGCAGGAGGCATGGGAAGGCTTCAAGGAAGGCATCTGGACGGGAGAAGTTGACGTCCGAGACTTCATCCAGAAGAACTACACCCCCTACGAGGGCGACGAGTCGTTCCTCGCCGGCCCAACCGAGCGTACCAAGGAGCTGTGGGGCGAGGTTCTC
>CATXML010000058.1 GCA_958372035.1 uncultured Collinsella sp.
GTGCCCTTTTTCATGGAATGTGACAAAGGGACAGTCCCTTTGTCACATTGGGCGCCTAGCTCGTTTTGCCCACCAACGTGATACGGATGCTTGGATGGGTGTACTCGTCAAACTCGTCCTCGGGATCCGTGTCAAACGAGTAATAAGCCTTGATGGGGTCGTCGCTCGTCCTGATAGAGATTCTCTCGTAGAGTGAGCCGTTCAAAAAAGCCTGCCTAAACTCTTCGGGGAGCTTTTGCGGTGCTAGGAGCTCGGGACTCACGGTCTTGACATCTACGGTTTGGACAACAGAGGAAAGCTCGTCCAAGTCGAGCTCGATGCGGGCGAGGTTGTCCTCAAGGCTCGCGTCGGGGTCGATCTCTGCTATGTAGCTCACTTCCTTGAGCGTTCCCTTGTTATCGAAATCCAGGTACGTATAGGTCTTCTGGGTATCGGAGTCGCCTTCGTGCAGATAGCCGCGGACGTGATAGCCGTAATCTTGATATCGCTCGAAGGGGTCATCGGCGGACACGTACTCGCATGCGGGCTCTAGCGCCTTGCGGGCGATGGCGATCTGCTCGGCCGCGGCCGCGGCGTTCTCTTGCATCTCAATGTTTCCCTGCGCCAGCTGCGGGATGTAAGCACCGCACACGATTGCGAGGGGCAGCACCACAAGTGCGATGATCCACTTTTTTGCACGGGGGATAGGCACGCCACAGGCCTCTGCCATGGCCTTTGCGTTGGCGAAACTCTCGGTAAGCACGTCTGCTGCGGTGGCGACGGCGCCTACGGCAGCGGCGACTTCTGCCGCGCCACCCAGGTTGCGCGCGGTCTCGTTGTCGCTGTTCTTGAGCAGGCGCGCGGCGGCCTGCGTGCCAATAACGCCCGCGATTTGTGCCGAGCGGTCTTTCTCGGACTGCTCGACGACGAGTCGGCGCTGCATTTCTTTCCACTGCTTGCCGCGCATGCCAAAGCGCGGCGCGAGCGCGCAATAGCAGAAGATGACGAGCTCGACGGCGGTGAGTACCAGGGCGGCCATCATGCCCGTTTCTTGGAAGCCTTCGTGATGGAAGACGATGTCGTCGATCATCTCGAAGGGAATGATCAAAAATGGCAGCACGAACGCCATGGCAAGCGCCGCACCGGCAACCTTGGGACAGATGCAGTATCGCTGGATACGCTTGCGTTCTTGTTCGGAAAGTGTAGCCATAGCTGGTCCTTGGTGTCGTGGCGGTCGTTGCGGCGCGCGGGGCGCAGGGTGCGTCAGTCTGGGCTAGCGCTGGATAAGAACATAGAGCAAGATGCTCATCGCGATGAGCAAGAAGCCTGCGATGTTAAACATCAGTGTGGCAAAGTTGCCCACGATGGGGCGTTCGACATAGCTTTTGTCTGGGTTGCTGGGGTTGTAGTACACGGTCATTTGGCTACCGAGGGGCCAAAGCTGCTCCGCGAGGGTGCCTAGGCGGGCGATGGGGCCTGTCTGCACGTGCAGCCAGCCCTTGGCGTCTTCGTAGGCGGTGGCTTGCGTGCGGATGGGGAGTCCCGACAAGCTTTTGGTCTTTATGCCACGGAATTGTTTTTTCGCGCGGTATTGCGTGCCGTCGACGGTGTATTCCAAAACGGGATTCATTCTGCCTTCACCCATAAAGCGATGGTCGATGACCGTCCCCATGGTCACGGCGGTACAGGCCTTGGCTTTCTTGCGAGCGGCGGCTTTCATGAGCGCGCTCACTCCGATAAGCAGGATGCCGATGCCCCCAACCAAGATGAGCGCGAGCAGGGATATCTGCGACGTGGTCACGGCGTTCTCCTTTGGTGCGATACCGTCATATGTGACCCAGTATAGAGAATCCCGCCCTCGGTGGGCGTATTATGTGACAAAGGGACAGTCCCTTTGTCACATTGATTTGAGAATGGATGTTGATGTATTTATCGCTGGCTCCTATGGAGGGGATTACCGGGCATGTGTTCCGTCGCGTGCATGCGGAGTGCTTCGGCGCGCTCGATTGTTATTACACGCCGTTTTTGCCGCCGCCGCGGGTGGGCAATCGCTTTGGCGGCAAGGCGTTTAAAGAGGTCGATCCTGCCAACAACCAGGGACTTAACGTGGTGCCCCAGCTGATGTCCAAGAATGCGGACGAGTTTGTGTGGGCGGCGCAGGTGCTTGCCGATATGGGTTACCGCGAGGTCAACCTCAACCTTGGCTGCCCTTCGGGTACGGTGGTCGCGAAGGGCAAGGGTTCGGGCTTTCTGCGCAATTTGGATGAGCTCGAGGTGTTCTTGAGCGACGTGTGCGAACGCTCGCCCTTGCCGGTGTCGGTCAAGACCAGACTGGGGCTCGAATGCGATGACGAGTACGAGCGCGTGCTCGACCTCTATTGCCGAATGCCGCTGGCGGAGTTGATCGTGCATCCGCGCGTGCAAAAGGACCGTTATACGGGCTCACCGCGCAAAGAGTTTTACGGCGAGACGCTGGAACGGGCGCCGTTCCCCGTGGCCTATAACGGCGACATCTTTGATCTTGAGGACATGGATGCGCTGGTGAAGGCCTATCCCGGAACACGCCACGTAATGTTGGGGCGCGGCTTGCTTGCGAATCCCGCGCTGGCTCGCATGGTTAAGGGCGACCCTGCCGCTACCGCCGCTGAGCTGCAACGCTTCCATGACATGCTGTTTGCGGCCTATGCGGACGAGATTGGGGGCAACGCGGTCTTTCGCATGAAGGAGTGGTGGTTCTACGCCAAATGCGCCTTCGCCGATCCCGCGACCGTTCACAAACTCGTACGCAAGACCAAAAAGGTCGATGAATACCGTGCCGCTGTCGACCGTGTCTTTCGCGAGCAGCAGCTTGCGCCCATCGCCCGCTTTTGTGGCTAAATGATCCCTTGGGGACGGAGAAGAACGGATCGCCTGTGCCGGACCCATGCAAAAAACTGTACGCCAGCATCCAAGGATGTCGAAAAATATCGTTTTTGGATGCTGACGTACATGTTTGGTTCGGCAGGGGACTAGGCAATCATTGCATCGAGTGTAATGAGTTCCCTGAGTCGCTCCGTGCGCGTTTGCCCATGGCGCTTTGCCTTTGCGTCAAATGCTTCAAGAACCGATTCGCCCACACGTGCCGATAAAACAACGCTTGGTTCATCGGAAATCGGCGGCCTTCCCAACTTGACGGTGTGGCCCTTCGGCCACTCATCTTTTTCGTATGCCGCTGCGGCTTTTTCTAGCTCACCGGGAGCAAACCCCATCATCTTTTCGAGCTGTTTAGCGTCCATAGCGCCTCCTATCGATCGATTCCGATTTCCCTGAGCACCTTGCGCGTAGGAGGGACAAGGGCGTGGTAAATGATGTAACCATCCCGATCGGGGCAACATCGAGCGATGAGCTCCATGAGGCGGCTTCTCTTTTTGTATACAATTTTGTAGACAAAAATACAAGTAACTAGTCATTTAAGAACGTCCCCAACGACTGCCCACAAATAGCTGTACGTCAGCATCCAAAGATGTCGAATAATATCGACTTTGGATGCTGACGTACATGTTTGTGCCGTATGGGTTTGTGCGTTGGGGCCGGCCGACCGCAATAGAACGCTAGAGCAGGTTCTTCTGTATCCACGCGATGATGTCGCCCGACTCGTAGAGTGGCGTGCCGTCAATGAACAGGCAGGGAACTTGGCGCTTTCCGCCGACGGCGATGAGCGTCTGCTCGGCATCGGAATCGGTCGAGATATTACGCTCGGGGATGGTCACGCCGTTATCGGCCAGGAAACGCTTGACCTTTATGCAATACGGGCAGCCGGTCATAACGTAGAGCGCGAGCTCGTGATCAGTAGCCATAGGTCTCCAATCGGTTGAGGTTTCGATTGAAATACCCAAAGCCGCCGCGGTCTATGCACGCGTCAACGACGACTCGATTGCCTGTACCAGAAACGCCGTGGCGCCGGTGCCGCAGGGCTTGTCGTAGTAGTCAACAAAGCGCTGGTCGGCAAGATAGCCGTGGGCGAGGCCCAAGTACGCCTCGTCTTGGGGCTCGCATCCCCAGTTGAGAGCAATCCAGCGACGATGCATCGCGACAAGCTTGCGAGCCTCGCTTCCATCCGGTTCGCCGTCGCTCATGGCAATCGAGAGCTGGCCCAGAATAGCGCGTTCAAGTTCCTTCATGTCGTTCCATGTCTGAGGATCCATATCCAGTAACGTTTCGTTTGCTGCATCGATAGCCTCATCGCCATAGCGCGCCCGCGCTTCGGCGCCGTAGCGCTCCTCGTTTTCTTGCACGGCGCGCCAGCGTTCCAGTTGCGGCAGCACGGCGCCCATGAGCGAGACAGCTTCGTCGAGCGACATACCGGTGTTTTGTGCCAGGCGCGGGGCACAATCCTCGATCATTGCCTCCATCGTAGTGTCGTAGGTGTACTTGCCGTGGTCGTAGCACCACTTGCAGTAATGATCGGTCGCGGTGCCCGCAGCATCGGTGCCGCAGTCGTCGGGTGTGAGCACCATGCCGCAGCTCTGGCAATAGTGCTCGGGCATTTCGAGCAGGTGGGACAGCGGTTCTCCGGTTACGGCGGCAATGAGCTTCATCATGTCGATGCCCGGGGTGACTTCGCCGCGCTCCCAGCGGCTGACGGCTTGGCGCGTGACATAGAGCTTGGCGGCAAGCTGCTCTTGGGTAAGGTTGTTGGCGCGACGGACGGCGATGAGTTTTTCTGCAAAGGCCATAACGGCTCCTTTCTGCTGCTTGTTGGCTTAAGCATACGCGGCGGCCGACGCCCTTCCAAGCAACCGTTGGTTGCACGACGGGGACCGCGGCGAAGAATTGCGCGCAACACCCCACGCCTCCATGCCGTACAATGACCGGCATGGAACCTATTGCACACATACATACCGACCTGCCGCAGAAGTTCGGCATCCCACGCAACAGCTTTTTGGCGCCTCATCTTGAGGGGCGCATCGTCTTTGAGCCGGAATTTGCCTTTAACGCGGCAGTTGAGGGTCTGGACTCCTTCTCTCACCTATGGCTGCTATGGTGCTTCGAAAACGGAACGCCCGGCGGCACGGCTAAGGACATAGCCGCCGATGCCAAAACGCAGGACAGGTCCGGCACCAACGCAAAATGGTCGAAAACCGTGCGCCCACCGCGTCTGGGTGGAGCCGAACGCGTGGGCGTGTTTGCCACGCGCAGTCCGTTTCGCCCTAATCCCATCGGGCTCACCTGCGTCAAGCTTGATCGTGTCGAGCTCACCGACGATGGTCCCATCATCCATGTGCTGGGGGCCGACCTGCGCGACGGTACGCCCATCTACGACATTAAGCCTTACATTCCGTTTGCGGACTGTCACCCGGATGCGACGGGCGGCTGGATTGAGGACGCGCCATGGCAAGAGCTCGATGTCGAGCTCCCGCAAGCGCTGCGGGACATGGTCCCGGACACAAAGCTCCCCGGCTTGATCGAGGTGCTCCGCCAAGATCCGCGCCGTGCGGGCAGCAAACACGAGCCAAACCGCGTTTACCATTTGGCTTACGCTGGGCTTGACATATCGTTTACGGTCGACGGAACCAGGTTGACGATAACCGCCATCAACGACGCGCGAGACTAACCAGCCATTCGATGGCGCTCGCCAAATTCAACGCCAAACCCCGTGCCAAAATCGCCCACGCTGGTGGACAATAACGCCTATCAAAACAATCCGCTTTGCACGGGAGCTCAGCATGAAATACGACTTTACTTCGCTTATCGACCGCCACGGCATGGACGCCATCGCCGTTGACTCCTGGGGCGAGATCCCTGGCATGGCTCCGAACGCGCCCGACGAGGGCTTCGACCGCATCCCCATGTGGGTGGCGGACATGAATTTTGCCACGGTGCCCACGGTCCAGGAGCACATCATTCAGCGCGCCCAGCATCCCATGTTTGGCTATTTCGATCCGCGCGACGAGTACTTCGACCGCATCATCGAATGGCAGAGCCGACGTAATGGCGTCGAGGGTCTGCTCCCGGAGCATATCGGCTACGAAAACGGCGTGCTGGGCGGTGTCGTGTCGACCCTGCGGGCGTATGTCCAGCCGGGCGATGCGGTGCTGGTCCACAGCCCTACCTACATCGGCTTTACCAAGTCCATCGAAGCCGCGGGCTATCGCATTGTCCACAGCCCGCTTAAGCTCGACGACCAGGGCGTGTGGCGCATGGACTTTGAGGACATGGAACGCAAGCTCACCCAAAACCACATCCACGCCGCGGTGTTCTGCTCGCCGCACAATCCTTGTGGCCGCGTATGGGAGCGCGACGAGATCGAGCGCGCCATGGACATCTATCGCCGGCACGATTGCGTGGTGATTTCGGACGAGATTTGGTCCGACATCATCTTGCCCGGTCACAAGCATATCCCGACGCAGTCGGTGAGCGAGGATGCCCGCATGCGCACGGTCGCCCTCTATGCGCCCAGCAAGACGTTTAACCTGGCGGGCCTGGTCGGCAGCTACCACATCATCTATAACGAGACGCTGCGCGACCGCGTGTGCGCCGTGTCCAATAAGACCCACTACAACGAGATGAATGTCCTTTCGATGCATGCGCTTATCGGCGCCTACCAGCCGCAGGGCTACGAGTGGCTCGATGAGCTCAACGAGGTTATCGAGGGCAACATTGACTACTTCTGCGATTACGTGGACGAGCATTTTGAGGGCGTGTCCTATTCGCGTCCGCAGGGCACGTACATGGTGTTTCTGGACTGCACCGAGTGGTGCCGCGAGCATGGCTGCGATATTCAGTGGCTGCTCGACGAGGGGGCGCGTGTGGGCGTGGGCTATCAGGACGGCCGTCCATTCCATGGACCTTGCCACATTCGCGTGAATCTGGCGCTGCCGCTTTCGCGTGTAAGGGAGGCGTGCGACCGCTTGGACCGCTACGTTTTTAATGCACGGTAAGTGAGCGCTGCATGCGGGGCTGTCTGCCAGATTGGCTGGAAGGCCCCGTATGGTAAAGCATCTGTAACCATTGAGCGCAAGCGCGGTTTTGTCTGCTATTATACAGCTCTTGAGTCTGTAAACAGGATCGTCTGGAGCTCGATGAAAAGACCTCGTCGCTCGGCCACCATATCGTTGTTTGTTGCGCTTGCAGTGGTGGGCGCCTTTGTCGTGGCGATAGCTGGCTGTTCCGGGTTGAATGATGGGGCCGCGGCGTCTGCATCAGAAGGCGCAGCCGCCTCGCAGGTCAAAGACGACAACCTTAAGACGCTCAACGTTGGCAGCGACCTCTATCCACCGTTTGTGTATAGCAACGAGTACGGCGATATTGTTGGCCTGGATGTCGATATT
>CATXML010000059.1 GCA_958372035.1 uncultured Collinsella sp.
AGCCCGCACCCGTAGCTGCGTCGTAGTCGCCATTGGTATCCGCCACAAACGATGCGCTCGCGAGCCTCAGGCAATTCGTGAATGCCTGATCGCTAATTTCGATTGTTGCCGCGTGTACAGATGCGGACGTAAGATTTGCACAGCCGTCGAACGCCGACACACCGACGTAAATATCGTTATCGGGAAGGTCGATGTTCAGATCGCCAGCGATGCCAGCATTCCTAAAGGCATTACGATCGATATATGCCAGATTGGGAGCCGAAGCCCAATTGATATCCCACACGCCTCCGGTTCCCTCAAAGGCACCAGACAGGTCCTTGACACCGGACAAGGAATAGCCGCCAAAGATCTCAATCGTACTCGGCAGCAGGTCGATCGTACCGTTGAGCACCGAAGGCGCACCGAGCAGGATGCTTGGCTCGCCCTCCTCATCTCCATCGAAATAGCCGTAGAGAAGAGCCGTGTCGTCGCCCTGAGTATCGCAATCAAAATCGTAAATGCCGTCGACAGTGACAAAGCGGCTGTCGTAGCCCTGCAGCTCGCCATCGGGCGCATACCAGGTGCAGCCGGCCGGATTGGGATTCTCGGCCGTGGCAAAGACAGCCTTTTTAGCACGCGACGCCACAAAGCCCAGGCCCGTGCAGCCCTTAAAGGCATCCGCCCCCACCTCGATGCTATCAGGCGTGCCGATAAACACACCTTGAAGGTTTTGGCAGTTCTCAAACGCGTTACGGCCGATGGCACTCGTCTTCTCGCCCAGATTGACAAACCTGAGCTCCGTATCGCCCAAGAAAGCATACGGTGCGATGGAATCTACTTGGAGCTGCTTGCCGCCATCCGTAAGCAAGGTGCCGTCAAAGGTCGCGGGCAGGTTGCCATCCTCATCGCCTGCAGCGGACAGCAAAATCGTCTTGCCGGCGTTGGCATAATACAAGTATCCGTCTTGAGACAGGCTCATCTTAATTACGCACGCATCGGGCGCACCGGCGGCGGCCTTACGCTGCTCGACATAGGCGACCTGCTCGTCGGTTGCGCACACGATGGTCCGCACGGAACCGCCCGCAAGGCTGCCGTCCTCGAGCGTCACCCTATCGTCAAACCACGGCATGAGTACCAGCGTGTCCACCGAAGTGTTGCCCGCAAAGGCACCCTTCTTGATGGTGTTGGAAATCTGCACCAGGGCAATATTGGAACCCGTATCGAGCACATAGCACAGATCGCCTTCAAAGCGCGATTTAATGTTGTACACCAGACCCTGCGAGTACCTGAGCTGGACATCGGGATTGCTCGCGGGCGATACGTAAACGCCGTAAGCATTCTCCAGCTCGCCCGCATGCTCGGTAATGAAATCGAGCAGTACGGCATCGTCGACGACAAGGATGCAGTCCTGCAAATTGTTCACGTCAATCTGGGGCAAATCACCCTCTTTTGACGCGTGCAGAACAACGCGATCGAGCTTATTGCGATCGGGAATGACAACATGGGTAATATCGGCGGGAACGTCGAGCTCGCGCGTATGGTAGGGAACGCCCAAATACTCCTGGCCATCGCGAGACGTCAAGATGCCCTCATCGGTTGCGGCATAGACGGGGTTATCCGATGCGACACGGTAGACATCGAGCACCTGAAAGCCCGCATTGACGTTGACGTAGTACACCGAGGACGGCAGCTCTAGATTATTGATCTGCCATGTAAAGCCCTCGCGCTGGCGATTGTCGGTATAGGCGTCGACCGCCTGCACACCCTGCGGAACGCTGAGCGTCTCGCCCCCGCCATCGACCGACACGACCGACTCATCCACATCGACAAGCGTCTGCAGGCGTGAGTTATTGAGGCTGGTAGGGTCGTCGTCAAAGCGATAGTCCTCGTCGAGGGCATAACCCTGAAAACGCACCTTGTAGGCGGGGTCGATGGACACGACGTCGCCAGGAACCACCACATGACGACCGGGCGTCAGCGTGTAGAAATATGGGACGGCCGCCTCGTTCTCGCGCCACCCCAGCAGCAGGGCATTGAGATAGCCCTCAGAATCGACGTGACCCGTCTGTTTCATAAAGGCTTCTTGCGTGTTGACATTCAGCAGGTTCACCTTGGAGCTCAGCGTGCTCCAAATCACGCTACGCTGGCCCATCGAATCGGGCTGACCGACCACAAACAGGCACGACTGCGCCGGCTGGATGGTAACGCTGCGCGTCGTCCACGCCGCATCCTGCGACAAGCGCAGCGAGACGTTTACCGTGAGCGGCTGGCTCGAGCACAGTACCGGATTCTGCTCGCCCGCGGCATTGGTCCACGAGTTGATGCGCAGATACGGAAACGTGGCGAACTCATCCTTGGTGCAGGCAAGATAGTACAGGCCGATGCCATCACTCCAGTGGACATCCATGGCACAGAACAGCGTCCAGGCATCGAGCATCTGTCCATCGTAGATTGCATCCTCCATGGGTGTAATCTGCACCTTATTGGGATCGATCAATCCAGCCGCACCGTTAAACTGCGTAAAGAACGTTGTGTCTCCCATGGGGGCACCCTTTTGGGGCGCGGGGTCCGCAAGAAGATACTTGTAGGAATTGGCCGTCGAGGTGGCCGAGCCGCCACTACCGCCGTTACCGCCCGAACCGTTTCCGCCCGCACCGCCGCCGGCATTGCCGCCAGATGCTCCGCCCGCATTGATAACGGGAACGTTTTGTCCGCCTCCCGAGCCGCCAGCGCCGCCCGCGCCGCTGCCCGAACCACCCGCAACTCCTACGCCCGTTCCATCGGCGCTGCCGGTAACGTTGTAGGCGGTCGTGCCGCTTTGCCCCGTCAGATTTACCTGTCCCTGCGCATTATCGAGCCGCGCCTGCTGCTCACGTGCGCTCGTGTCCCGGCTGTCGCTATCCTCGTCATGACGATTTGCCTCGGCATCCGTCGAGAGCGGACTGATCCGATACGCCTCGCCGGACTCCGCGTCACCGTGACTGTATGCAGCGATATACCCCGAAGGATCGAAGCTCAGATTACTCTGAGCCAACTCAAAGGCGACCGCGCCAAATACGCCGACCGCAGCAACCGAAACCGCCGCCGCCACAACGCGCGTTGCGGCCAAAGGCTTGGCGCGATACATATTTTTGGCGGCATGCTGAACGCGCGCGGACGCATTCCGCGGGCCTTTTAGTTTGGCCGACGCCGCGTTCTTGTGCGAAGCCATATGTTGAGGATATTTAGAAAACACGTAGACCTACTCCCTCTACAACGCGTGCAGCATGTAGCGGCGGAAGCGTTCAATAACAGTTTGCGGAGCCGGCATGCTCCGATGCAGGCGTTCGGTAAAACGTCGGAGCGTGCGCAACTCGTTCGGTTTAAGCTGGCGGCCACCAAACGCATAAGCTTGATGAAGTCGAATCGCTCGACGGTATTCCCACGGGTCAATCTGGGGGAACACTGCAGCAAAGGCATCCAGGCAATCGAGCGGCTTGGTCTCGTCAAAGGCGTCGAGACCGCTTTGGTTCATCACAAGGGCAAGATAGCCGTAGAGTGCCGGCACGCATATATCCTGCTCATCGCTCTCGATAGCCCGCGTGCGCCGAGCGCGCAAGACAAACCTGCGAACAAACAGAGCGAGCAGGGCGGCAATCGCCGTGCCGATCAAACCGACCCCAACTTTGGCCACAACGGGGATGTTATACATTACCGGCACATCCTCGCGATGCTTATCCTCGGCCCGTCCTGCAACCGAGCCCGCATCGAGCGTCTTATCGTTGGCGCCGTTGCTCCATGCCTCGCCCACATCGATAATCTTATCGGCATCGAGCGTCTGGCTATAGTATCCAGGGGTGACCTCCACGGGCGTCCATCCCTGACCGTCAAGGTAGATCTCGGTCCACGCGTGCGCATCGGCAGCCGTCAAGTTGAGCGCCACGCCTGCCCCAACAGCAGCGGCCAGCTGATCATCTGCTGCCTGATAGCCCTCGACATAGCGCGCGGGAATTCCCTGAGATCGAAACGCGAGCGTCGCCGCCGTGGCAAAGTAGGCAGAGTTGCCCTCGTGCGCCGTGCCCAAGAACCACGCGACAAACGACGTCGCCCCCGTATAGGTTGGCGGGTTATCCGTCTGCCCCGCAAGCGAAGCCAACATCGTGCGCACGCGACTGATCACGGCTGTATCCGAAACATTCGCCCCAGCATCCCAGCTGTCGCTCGAGAACAGGTATGTATTAACGGCATCCCGCTCCTCTTCGGGAAGGTCCAGGTACTTATCGCGAACGAAAGCGGCGTATACCCGCTCGCTTTTTGCATAGTCGCTCTTGGAGGACGCCAGCCAGCTCGAATCTGCAATGACGTCATCTGATGGCACGTTATCGACGGTCACACTGTATGTTTTAGACGGCAAAAAGTCCATGCTTAGCATCGTCGAGGCCGTCAACATTGCACCGGTACCGCCCAGCGAGCGCAGCGTATAGGGAGCATAGGTGTATCTGCGGTTGGCGCCCGACGCATCGACCGAAATCTCAACCGCCTCGACAGGCTCGCCACCCTCACGCTCGGCCTCGGCATCAAACGCGGCGCGTTGCTCGGCTACCGTCAAACCGTTCTGACGCAGCCATTCACGCATGCCGGCCCATTTGCCCTCGTAGGACATCCAGTCGCCACGCCCCCAAGACAGGCCATCAAACGTCGTACCCACAAAACCCTTCATAAGCAGATCGTCAGCGAGCGTCTTGCTGGCAGTAAGCGACAGCGTCGTGGACGCGCCCTCGTTCATGTGCGCCGCCTGCAAAAGGTCGCCCTCGGGCAGCGTGTCGTCCCCAAATCGAACGCTTTGGGCTGCTTTGACGGCAGATGCCGACATGGCGGACAACTCGGGAAGAGGCTGCACAAGGCAGGCCGTCAGCGCAAAGAGAGCGCCGCATGCGGCGCACAGGCCGCCAAGACCAATGAGAATCTGGGATAAACCCACCGTAGAGCCCCGCAACTCGCGAGCACGGCACTGGACAAGCCAGCCCGTAACGCCCAGCGCCATAGACATCGCAGAATCGCCGACCTGCAGCGCCATGCTACCTGCACCGCAGATAGCGACGATTAGGAGCGTGGGCCACGAAACGCTCAAGTTGGCGAAAAGCCAGGCAAATGAGCCCGCAAATACACCGGCAAGCACTGCCAGCGGCACAGCCTCGCACAGCAGACCGGCGTTTGCCACCAAGGGAATATACAGACCAAAGATTGTGTTGACACGACCGATAACGGCATTGGCGCACGCATAGAAGCCCCAGCGCGCCGAAGGAACCAACAGCGCGCATAAAAGCGCCACGAACGCCGCAGCCAAGGCAATCCAGAAGGGGACTTTTTTCGAAGCCAGTGAAACGCCCAAAACGCCCAGCGCAACAGCCACGCCAGCGGCAACGCCAAGCATGATCTCCATGCACGTTGCACTCAGGCACCAACCAATTGCGCAGGAGAAACCTGCAGACAGTAAAACCGCGGGAACCACCGACAGGAACACGGCAACAACGCGGTTGTTCGAAGCGACGCGCTCCGTCGAGGCAAGAGTCACAAAGTCCATCTTAGAGCTCCAGACTCTTAATACGGGCCGAGTCGCTCGATACCGGGCAATGAGTGATGATGTAGTTGGCGCCGCGCTCGATGCTATACGACTCGACCGAATCCGACACATGGAGCACCGACAGATCGGCAAGACGACCCAAATCGATATAGACCTGTTCATCGACGCCCGCCGTCACCAGCACCGTTTTGCTAATGCCCTTTGCCGCCACAAGCTTGGCATACTGCTCAGTTGACGTTGGATGGGCAGGGCCAAGCGGCGTTGCCGTCAAAGCATCAAGCATCCTATGGAACCCACGTCGGTCATCAACGGGATAGACAGCCAAAGAGCCTTCGGGGGCAGTCACGACCACATGACGGCATCCCTGACGCACAAGCGCCAGCGATACCGATGCGGTAAAACTCAGCACTGCAGAAAGGACCTCGGAGCGGCTTGAGCGCTCAAAATCACACGCAAACGCACCAAACAAGATGCCAATAGCGTGGTCTTGGGGGCGCGAAGCCTCACGCACCAGCACGTCGTCAAAGCGCGTCGACAGCTTCCAGTGGATCGACTTAACGGCATCACCGTCGTGATAGGGCCTTATGTCAAAGACCTCGGAGGCATCTTGGCCGCTTCGATGGGGATCGTAGCTCGTGCCCTCAAGACCGGCAGAAGCACTTTGGTTAGGAACAACCTGGATGTCGAGCACCTCGGGATAGACCGTAAACAACCCATGAAAGTCTGCATTCTCGAGAGCAAGCGACGTAAAGCCCATCTCATCGACCAGGCGCGCGGTGTCAAGGGTAATCGTGTGCGCACCGCAGACGGTCGAATCGAGCTCCAGCTCAAACAAAGCGGGCCTGCCCGTCGCGGGGGCAAGACTTACGGGATAGACTGTCCGCGCTCCCGTCAGCTGGTTATAAACCGAAAACGACAGCTCCATACGACCGCGAAACATAAGCGGGCGATCCAGTGTGATGCGCAATACAAGAGGCGCGTTGACAACACACGACCGGGGAAGCTCAAAGCTAAGCTTGAGCAGGGCAACGCTCGAACGGCACGCCGCCACCGTAATCACGGGCATGGCGATCAACGCCGCGGCAGCAGCAAGCGCAGCCGCATTGGCGGTAAACACGAACGTGGCGAGCAGGAGCGCGACGGACACGATATAGGTAATCTTGTTGGCAATCATGGGCGTAACGTAGGACGCAAAAGGTAAACGATCCGCTACGAGCGGCCGCGAACCTGACCCATAGACGGGGCGGGAACGGCAGCGAGGATGCGGTCGAGGACGTCGGCGGCGCCAATCGATTCAATACGCGCCTGGGGGCGTAAAACGAGACGGTGGGCGCAAACAGCCTTAAATACCTCGCGCACGTCCTCGGGCACCACATAGTCGCGCTCACGAATCAATGCGCAGGCGCGCGCCATGCGGGTGAGCGCGATAATGCCGCGGGGGCTCACGCCCAGCTCGACAAGATCGTCATTACGGGTCTCCTCGCACAGGCGGACGATATAATCCAGCACCGTGTCGGCAACCTGTACATTGCCCAGGTAGTTTTGGATATCGAGCAGATCATCGCAGGCAACCATGGGCTTAATGTCGTCGAGCGGGTTGACATAGCGACGGGCCTTG
>CATXML010000060.1 GCA_958372035.1 uncultured Collinsella sp.
GTCCCGCCACCCTTGATGGTGAGGTTCTTGTCGGTTCCAATACCCTTGTCCTCGGTAGCCCTGGCGGTGACGGCTCCGCTGTCGTCAATCGTGATATTGCCGTTTGCCCTGATGCCATCCGATGCACCCGTGGCGTTGACGTTGCCCGAACCTTTGATAGCGAGATCACCCCCGGCATTGATGGCATCAAGCCCAGTGCTCGTGGCGTTGACGGATCCGGCTCCGTCGATGTTGATATTACCCGTGGAGAGGATAGCGTCCTCAGTAGATGTCACGCTGAGCGTGCTGCCCGCGTCGCCTTGGATATTGAGCTCGGCGTTCTCATTCTTGCCATGAGAGGCCTTGATGCCTTCGATCCAGTCGGCAGTGACGATGTTGTTTCCCGAGTAATTCACGTTGAGCTTGCCTGCGGCCTGGATCTCGCCGCCGTTATAGTTGTTGAGCTTCAAGTCGTTGGCGCCGTCCCACGACCAGGTACCGGCCTCGTCGCTCGCCGCGGTGTTGTACTTGTTGCCGCCGAACTTGACCCATTCCGCTGCGAGCGAGACGCTCGGCATGAGAAGCGAGCTTACCGTGAGCGCGCATACGGCTCCCACGACGATGCGGCGCGTCACGCGGCGCCAGCTGCCGTGCGCGAGTCCTATGCGACGGCGAACGTCGGGTTCGGCAACATGGGTTCCGGCGGTAGTGTCATTGCGTTTGGGGGTCGTGAACAAGGCTGCCATGGTTGCTCCCGTTCTCATAGGGCCTATACGACTAGATTCAGCGTATCTGCTGGATGTTGCCGGCGGTAGTGCCGTTTGGAGGGCAAAATGGCCAAAATGGGGGAGAAATAGGCCGCACGCCGGCGCAGGGACCGGCGCTAAAAGAAAAGCGCGGGGCCGCATGGCGACTCCGCGCTTTATTGTTCAGCTTTTGCAGCCTTGCCCTTACGCTACGAAGAAGTAGACGAGGAAGGCAAGGGCCGCGATCTACCCGTCCTGTGCGAAAAAGTGTTTACGAGCGTTTGCGACTCGCCAGGGCGCCTGTGACGATGGTGGCCGTTCCTGCAAGGGCGGTCGCTATGATGGCCGCGCTCGAGGTGTCGCCGGTTGCGGCGAGGATGCCGGTGGTTTTGGCTCCCGTGGCTGCAACTGCAACGGTCTTGGTCGTCTTCGTGCCCTCGGACTTGGAACCCTCGGGCTTGGTCTTGCCGTGCTTTTCCTCGGGCTTGGTCTCCTCGGGAGGCGCGATGACCGTGCTCTTGGCGACAGCGGCGTCATAGGGAGAGTGGATCGTGGCGTCGCCCGTGCCGATGGTTTGACCCGCTTCGTAGATGTCGCCGTTGCTGAGCTCTTCTTTGTTGCGATAGTCAATGACCTTGCCGCCTTCAGGCGTCAGGATGGTGGAGCCTTCGATTTCGATGGTGCCGATTGCCTCGCCGTCCGCGCTCATGGCAAGAGCGAAGATTGCCGCCGTGTCTCCCTCGGCCGTGAGCTTGCTGCGGACGATCGAGATACTCGCGGGCGTGATGCCCTCGTAGGTCTGGGCGAAGATACCGATGTTCAGACCCCTAGGCTCGGGGATGACCTCGCCGCTTTGGTCGTTGCTGTAGTGATCGGGGCCATCGCCACCGGTCTCGACATAGCGGGCTATAGCCTTAACAACGGAGTCGCTGATGTAGATGTGGCCGCCAGCGACGTTTGGCTGGTGGTTTCTGGTAGAGATTGCAACCGAGAATTTGCCTTCTGCGAACGCGTCCACGATGGAACCATTCTTGATGACGATGTCGTCCCCATCAGTGATGAGGGCGATGGCCTGGCCGCCGCTCGCGCTTGTGCGGACCGTCACGGTCGCATGATCGAGCGTAACGCCCTTGTAGGCATAGACACCATATTCAACACCGCTTGCGTCAAGGGAGGCGTTCGTGACCGCGAGACTACCCTCAGCGTCGACGGCAAGATCTCCCTGGGAGCTTGCCTTGACCTGGCTGCCGCCCGAGATGTCGATGTTGCCGTCAGCCCAAATCGCCGCTTCTTCTATCGAGCTTGCTTCTACCTTGCCACTGCCTTTGATGATCAGGTCACTGCCCGCGGCGACGCCGTAACCTTCGCCTCCTTTAGCGATCACTGTGCCAGAGGAATCGATGGTGGTCTTGCCCTTGGATTGGATGCCTTCGGTACCGCCCGTTGCATTCACGGTGCCCGAGCCCGTGATAGAGAGATCGCCCTTTGCCTCAATTCCGTCGGAAGCAGTGCTTGTGGTGTTCACAGTGCCTGGGCCAGAAATGGAGAGGTCGCCTGTTGATTTAATTGCATCGGCCTCGGCTGTCACATTGAGCTCATCCGTGCTATTCGAGCTCGTTATGTTCAACTCTGCTTTCTGGCTAGTGCCGTCCTGCGCCTTGATGGCGGCTCCGGTGTAATCAGGCTCGGTTTTCACGGTGTTCTTGCCCTCATAGACAATGTTGAGCTTGCCTGCAGCCTTGATCTCACCGCCGTTATAGTTGATGAGCTTCATGTCGTCGGCGCCGTCCCAGCTCCAGGTGCCGGCGCCGTCGCCCGCCGCAGTGCCGGCGTTGTACTGGGTGCCGCCAACATCAATCCACTCCGCCGCGAGCGAGATGCTCGGCATGAGCAGCGAGCTTACCGTGAGCGCGCATACGGCGCCTACAACGATGCGGCGCGTCACGCGGCGCCAGCTGCCGTGTGCGAGCAGCGTGCGACGGCGCAGGTCGGGCTCAACAAAATGGGCTCCAGAGGTTTTGTCATTGCGCTTGGGGGTCGTGAACAAGGCGGCCATGGTTACTCCCATCCTCATAGGGCCTATGCGATTACGCCCAGCATATCTGCAGGATGTAGCCGGCGGTAGTGCCGTTTGGAGAGCAAAACGTCCAAAACTTGCGAAGCAATACATCGCGCGTCCGTGTGGCGCCTGGCTTTAAAAGCAAAGCGCGGAGCCGCTCGATGCGACTCCGCGCTTTGCTGTTTGGTATTGCGAATCTTGCGCCTACGCTACAAAGAAGTAGACGAGGAAGGCAAGGGCTGCGATCCACATGAGCGGCTTGATCTTGGATGCCTCGCCCTTAAAGAGCGCGACGACCACGTAGGCGATAAAGCCCAGACCAATGCCGGCAGAGATGGAGTAGGTGAAGGGCACGCCGGCGACAATCATGAACGCCGGGAAGCCCTGCGACACGTCGGACCAGTCGATCTCGGAGGCCTCGCTCATCATGAGGTAGCCGACGTAGACCAGAGCACCGCAGGTGGCGGCGCTGGAAACGATGGTGACGATGGGGGAGAAGAACGCGGCGAGAATGAACAGCACGCCGGTGGTGACGGAGGTGAGGCCCGTGCGGCCACCGTCGGCAGCGCCAGAGGTGGACTCGACGAAGGTGGTGATGGAGGAGACGCCCATAAAGCCACCGGCAGCAGCGGCCACGGAGTCGACGACCAGGATGGGACGGATGTCCTCGACATTGCCGTCCTCGGTCAAGAACTCGCCCTGCTTGGCGACGGCCATCGCGGTGCCCATGGTGTCGAAGAAGTCGCTCATGAGCAGCGAGAAGGCAACGACGAGCAGCATCGGGTCGGTCAGGACCTTCACGATGGCAAGGTTGCCGTCGGCAGTGCTGGCAAACGGGGCGCCGAAGGTCGAGAAGTCGAGCGGTGCGATGAGGCCCTCGGGCGCATGGGTGACGCCCAGCGGGATTCCGGCGATAACGGCGACGATGATGCCGATGAGCAGCGAGCCCGGCACGTTGCGGGAAGCCAGGGCAACCGTCACGACGATGGAGATGATGCCGACGATAAAGGTGGGGGAGGCGATGTCGCCCAGGCCGACGAGCGTACCGGCGCCAGCGGTGATGATGCCGGCGTCGCACAGGCCGATCATGGCGATAAACAGGCCCAGACCCACCGAGATGGCGTGGCGCAGGACCACGGGGATGGCGTCCATGATGGCCTCGCGCAGGCCGCAAAGGACGAGCAGCAAGATGACGATACCCTCGAGGAAGATAACGCTCATGGCCACGTGCCAGTCGCCGCCGCACATGGTGGTGGCGATGCCCGCGATCATGGCGTTGATGCCCAGACCCGACGCGCAGGCGAGCGGGCGGTTGGCGAAGATGCCCATGCAGATGGTCATGATGCCGGCGCCCAGGCAGGTGGCGCAGGCGAGCGCTCCCGCATCAATGCCAGCGCCCGAGAGCACTGCGGGGTTGACGGCGATGATGTAGGCCATCGCCAGGAATGTTGTCAGTCCAGCGCGAAGTTCGGTCCCGATTGTGGACTTGCGCTCACTGACGTGAAAAAGTTCGTCCATGCATACCCTTTCCTTGTTCGGCCCCGAGTTTAGGCCGATTGACACGAACTCATTTACTATATCGCCTTTACAACCTTGCTGTTCCTCGCATGTTGATGTTCGGCGCTTTGTAACAGACGGACGGTATTTATCGCATGAAAATGTGTGGGTACCGTATACTTAAGCGGTTACAACGACCCCTATGGAGGAACGTATGATTAAAGAGCTTTGCCACGACGAGGCTATCCTGTCCCAGCGTTGCGAGGTTGCGACCGTCGAGGACGAGTCGGTTGCTCAGGACCTGATCGATACCATCAAGTCGCTCGATGATGCCGGCTGCTTGGCCGCCAACCAGATCGGCGTTACCAAGAAGGTCTGCGTCTACCTGGACGATGCCGGCGAGCCCCACGTGCTCTACAACCCCCGTCTGGTGTTTGGCCTGGGCGCCAGCAAGATGGAGGAGAGCTGCCTGACGCACGAGGAGGTCACCAAGTCCACGCGCTACATCAAGTGCAAGGTTGCCTTTGACCAGATCGTCGACGGCAAGATGAAGGAGTGCCGCCGCGACTACGCGGGCTTTGAGGCACAAATGATCCAGCATATGATCGATCACTGTCTTGGAAAGTTGGTCTAAGGGGACCAAAGCACCGCACCTCGTCGTTTTTAGTCCGGGTATGACATTGTTGTCATGTCCGGACTTTTTTGTTTAGCGCTCCTTTGTTTGGTGACAATGACCTTAGTAAGAATATTGAGCTAGGAGGCGCTATGTGCACGAGCATTCGATTTACCGATAATTCTGGCCACATGTATCTAGGCCGCAACCTCGACTGGAGCTTTGACTACGGTCAACAGGTTCGCGTGATGCCGCGCGGGTTTCATATTCCGTATTCGTTTATCGACGACGCGACAGCGGCACACGCGGTGATCGGTATGTGCATCGATTACAAGAACTACCCTATGTTTTTCGACTGTGGTAACGATGCGGGTCTGGCTGTGGCGGGGCTCAACTTTCCCGGCTATGCCGAGTATGCCGAGGGCCCGGTTGATGGAAAGACCAATATCGCGGCCTATGAGTTTCCCCTGTGGGTGGCAGCGACGTTCTCGACGGTCGACAAGGTCGAGGCTGCGCTGCGCGATACGGTGATTGTCGCCAAATCTGCAGGAGAGGGGCTGGGCGTGTCGCTGCTCCATTGGATTATCGGCGACAGCCAGCGCAGCATCGTGGTCGAGATGATGGCTGACGGCCTGCATGTATACGACGATCCGGTCGACACCCTTGCCAACCAGCCGACCTTCCCGTGGCACATGGAAAACCTGCGCACCTATATCACCGCCACAAGCGATTTTCCGCAGACGGCGACATGGCGTGGCGCCGAGCTTAAGCCCTATGGAGCCGGTGCCGGCATGCGCGGCATTCCGGGCGATTGCTATTCGCCGAGCCGTTTTGTAAAGGCGGCGTACCTCAATGCCAATTACCCGCAAAAGGAGAGCGAGACCGAAAACGTCGTTCGCATGTTCCGCTCGCTCGAGGGCGTGGTGATGATCGAGGGAGCGTCCAGGATGGGCGATGGCAAGTTCGAGAAGACTATCTATACCGGATGCTTTAGCGCGCGCACGGGCAATTATTACTACGCGATGTATGGGGATCCGTCGATTCGCTACGTGAGCCTGATGGATGCCGAGGGCGCGAGCCCCGATAGGCTCGTGGTTCCCGAGCCGCGCCGTTCGTAGCTCACTGGTCCGTTGCGACATAAAACGGCCTCGCACCTCTTATGAGATGCGAGGCCGTTGTCGTCAATGGCTGGTGGCGTGTTAGAAGTTGGCGTCGTTGAACTGGGTGCTCTCGAGTCCGTCGAGTTGCTGTTCGGGCGTATCTGCGACGCTCTCGAGCAGCTCAGTGGGATCGACGTTCATATTCTTACCGGCTTCGTTGCCGTTGACCAGGTCGTCCGAGAAGATGTCGACTTCCATTTCTTCGGCCTCTTCGATCTGAACCTCGAGCGGCACTTGGGTGCGCACGAGCTTAACGGCCGGGCGCATGCGGGCAAACAGCGGCACGTACTCGATGATGATGGCCGAGTTCTCGAGACCGTACCAGCGTGCCGGGCTTCCGCAGGCGCGGCGGACGGCGTACTTGATGGCCATCACGCGGTGGTCATTGCGGTTGATGTCCGTTTCGGGGGCGAGCATCTTGCGCAGCATACAAAAACGGAAGTCGCCCACGTTGCCGCGCGTCTCGTAGATAGAGTAGGTGTGATGCTGCGGCGGCAACTCACCCGATGCCATCAGGTCGCCAACGATCTGGCGTAGGTAGGCGTTGACGCGCTGATTGACCTTAAAGCCCAGGTCCAAGCGCACGCGGAATAGGAAGTCTGTGCCAAAGGTCTCGACGGAATACTCGTGCGTATAGGGCTCGTCGGTAACGTGCACGTTGATGAACCAGTATGCCTTGGCGCGCTTGGGATGCTTATCCAAGATGGAATAGAGCACGTCGCGGTCGAGCGTGAGCGGGTCGGGGCTGTTGGTGAGGAACACCAGATTGTCGGCGAGCACGGGGTAGGTCTCGTCGTTGCGCAGGCGGTTGAGCTGGTCAATGTACTTGGAGACGGGCAGCAGGATCGTCTGCGTGCGCTCGATGGCGGTGCCGCGGCGCCACACGTACATAAGGCCAAACAGCAGCGAGGCCA
>CATXML010000061.1 GCA_958372035.1 uncultured Collinsella sp.
CGGGACTCACCGCCACGGGCACCTCGCTCACCGCGACCCTCGCCGCCGCGACGCTTATCACGGCCACCGCGCTCGTCATCGCGACCGGAACGACGACGGTCGCCCGAGCCGCGCTTGCCGCCACGCGAGCCACGGCCCTCGTCCTCGCGCTCGACACGACGACGGCCACCGCGGTCCTCGTCCTCGCGGCGACGGCGATGCGCCTCGCCCTGGAACTGCTTGGCACGACGCTCGGCACGGTTACCGCGCGGGGCCTGCTCGACGGCGGCAGCACCGCCGCGCTCCTCGGCAGCCACCTCGCGGGCCACGCTCTCCACAGCCTCGTCCACGCGAGCCTGAACGCCCTCGCGCACGCGGGTCTTGCCGCCGCGCTTGGGACGGCTCGGACGCTCGCCGTCGCCGCGGCGCTCGTCGCGACCGCGGTTGGAACGACCAGCCACGTCGCCGTAATCGTCGCCGTTGCGCTTGCCGTCGCGACGCGCTTGCTCAAGTTTCTTCTTGCTCTTGGACTTGCCGCGCTTGGTCTTCTTCTTCACCTTAAAGGCGGCAGGATCGCGCTCGGGGTCAACGGCGGGCGGGTTGGGACCCACGTGCAGGTCGCCCGCTTCGTAAATATCGGCCGTCTTGTCCATGAGCTTCTCAATCTCGTAGAACTCGTCGACGTCCTGCTCGGTCACAAACGTAATGGCCCAGCCCAGCTCGCCGGCGCGGCCCGTACGGCCAATGCGGTGGATATAGTCGGTCGGCTCGGCCGGCACGTCGAAGTTCACGACGTAGCGTACGTCGCTAATGTCGATGCCGCGGGCGAGAACATCGGTTGCCACCAGCACGTCGACGGTGCCGTCGCGGAAGGCAGAAAGCGCGCGCTCGCGCTGGGCCTGGCTGCGGTTGCCGTGAATCGCGGCGGCCTTGATACCCTTGCGCTCAAGGCGACGGCAGCAGCTGTCGGCGCGGTGCTTGGTGCGCATAAAGACGATGGTGCGCTCCGGGCCCTCCTTTTTGAGGAACTCAGGCAGCAGGTTGTTCTTTGCCTCGATGGACACCGGGAACACAAACTGATCGACGGTGTCGGCGGTCGACGTGGCCGGCGCGATCTCCACGCGGGCCGGGTCGCTCACCAGGTCGGTGATCTCGCCCACGGCCTCCTCGTCGAGCGTCGCCGAGAACAGCAGCGTCTGGCGCTCGGCCGGCGTCTCGCGCACAATGCGGCGGACGGCGGGCAAAAAGCCCATGTCGAGCATGCGATCGGCCTCGTCGAGCACCAGCACCTTGACCTCGTCCAGGTGGCAGGCACCCTGCTCGATCAGATCGACCAGACGGCCCGGCGTGGCGACCAGGATGTCGCAACCGTACTTGAGGGCAGCGGTCTGGGGCTTGTAGCTCACGCCGCCCACGACGGTCACGGCAACATGGCCGGTGACGTCGGCGATTTTGCTCGCGACCTCGTCGATCTGCTGGGCAAGCTCGCGCGTAGGGGTGATGACGAGCATCACGGGGCCACGGCCGTTGCCCTCGGGCTTCTTGGCACCGCGACGGCGGTTGCGGCCGCCGCGCTCACGCACGGGTTTGGGCGGAGCAATGTGCTCCAGGTTGTTCATGGTCGGCAGCAAGAAGGCGGCCGTCTTGCCGGTGCCGGTCTGGGCGGCGGCAAGCAGGTCGCGACCCTCGAGCACCACGGGGATGGAGCCGGCCTGAACGGGCGTGGGCGCCGTGTAGCCCAGATTCTCGATAGCACGGAGCATCTCGTCCGAAAGCCCCAGCTCGTCAAAGGCGGGCAGGCTCTCGGTAGCGGACTCGACGGCTTGGGCGGCATTGGCCTCATCGGCAGCATCGAAGGCAGCCTGGGTCATGGCCTCGCGGGTCTCGTCCAGAATCTCGGCGTCGGTGACGTCGGATACAGAATTACGCATATGTTGTTGTTCCTTATCTGCACGCGCAATGGGCACGGCATGCGGCCGCGCGGGCGTGCTTGGTAGTGCGCTAATACATACAAAAACGGGTGCGCACAGAGAGGACGTTGCTCAGCACGCTGGCGATCGCTTTGGCAGCCCTATCACGCGCCGTCCAGACGCAGCAGCACTAAGCGATGGAGCAGATTCGCCGCGGGTTAGTATACCCGTGCTTCGCATGCCCCCACGTAAACCACAGATGACGAGGCGGACGCGGCGGGCCCGGCTGATTGTCTCAATCTGTAACGGCTGCGAAGCAAAACCGGCCCTAAATGTTACAGAACAAGACAGAGGGGGATTTCCGTCCAGTCCAAACCAAATCTCTCAGTCTTCCTGCAATTTCGAACATGTGGCCTATAATGTTGCTTTGGTTACGCTATATATTGCGCAGCCATTTAATACGTCGCCCACCGAGGGCCATTAATTCCTATCGCCTTATTGGCTAGGAAGCAATCAAAGGAGGTATCCGTGGCAGCAGAGACGCCTTGCTCGGTCCTCTATAACGATATTCGCTCGTTCGGCGGTCTTAAACATCTCGAGATCGCCCGAATGCTCATCAATGGAAACTCTTATCTCGGCAGTACCCTGCTCGAGAAATGCTCTTCCAACCGCTCGTATCTCACCCGTTACATCGTCCATCGCGAGCCTGACCAGTGCGCGCCCGCCATCTACAGCGACTTTGCCGTCACCACGCTCAATCTTTCCGCGGCAATCTGCAGCAAGCTCGGCGGCGGCGAGTCCGCCTATCAGGCAATCGCCGAGCACTATCGCGGCCCGGCCGCCAACGAAATGATGTCGGCTCTCGCCAGCTACAAGTTGGACAGCCGCCTATATGCAAATGCCCTCAATCGCATCGACAACTTTGACGGCAATGCCGTGCGCGAGAAGAGTACGCTTTACCTTATGCTCTTTGTGGCAACGGGGGCGCTCGCTGACCCCATCCAAGGCGTGGCCACCGTCGAGCGCTTTTGCGACAGCAAGACAGGCGGGCACTTTGGCACCACCGAAACTACCGTCGGACGTGGCTTTATGAGCAGCCTGGAGCAGCCGCGCACTGTCGCCCCCAACCTCGGTCTGCTCAGAACCCATGCCGACAACTGCGCCGACATGCAAATCCATCCCCTCACACGCGATCCGCGCGGCACGGTAATTGGGTCCTTGCCCAAAACCTCGCCCAGCATCACCGATGTGGGCGCCGACGCATCGCGCGAGCATCTTCGCATTTGGCTCGAGGGTGGGCACTGGTACGCCCAGGGCCTTGGATCGACCAACGGCACGGTACTCGAATCGGGCGCGGGCGACGGCGATATTGTGATTGAGCCGCCGCGCGACCAACGCGAGCCCGGCAAGATCTATCCCCCAGTGGAAATCGAAAACAGCGACAGGCTCCATCTGGGTCTCTACACGACATTCCTTGTCATTGTGGACTAGCGCGGACGGCGATCGAAAGACGGTCGCCGTCCGTCTTTCGTCTTCTACCTTCTGCATCGTAAACGACAACACTCAACGGTATACGTGGGCAGTGTGGCTATCATGGTATTTTACCGATATCCGCACTGTCCACGTATACGCGCGGCAACCCATGTCAGACAAAGGAACGCCTTGGATACCACCAACACCGCCTCTGGCGACAAACTCATCCGTCTCGACACGTTCGATACCGCCGTGGCGGTCGACCCCAGCGCCAAGGACGACGCCAAGCGTCGGTTTATGACGCTTATTCTCCAGACGGCCCACCGCAACAACGGCAACATCGGGCACGTGCTGCGCGCGACCAACACGAGCGGCGAGGTCTTTGCCGTCAAGCTGCTCAAGGACAACGCCATCCTTACCCCCCCGCGCCCCAATCGCTCTGCCGAGCAATCGGCAGAGCACCTGGCCAACACCGCCGCGCTGTTCGAGGAGTACCGTCATCTGTGTACCGTCTCGCACCTGCGCGGATTTCCGCGTGTCTATGGCTACGGTTCATGCGAGGACGACCCGCTCATCCTCATGGAGTGGGTCGAGGGCACCTCACTCAAGCAGGCGCTGCCCCTGCTTCCGCACGACGCCTTAGGCGGGCTGACCACCCAGATGGTCGCCGCTGTCGGAAACGCCGTGCTTCGCGCGCTCTTGATGACCCAAAGCCTCGTGAATCCGGTCGTCCATCGCGACCTGTCGCCTGCCAATATCATGTTCCGTACCACCAGCCGAACGCTCGAGCAGCAGATTGCCGATTGTTCCTTTGACCCCTGCCTCATCGATATGGGCTCCGCGACCATGGCTCTCGGCGACGACACGATCACCCGGCGCGCCGACATCTGGCGCTTTGCCACGCCCGCATACGCCGCGCCCGAGATGCTCACGCAGGATATCGAAGGCATCACGGCCCTCCGCCGTTCGCCGGCAATCGACGTCTATGCGCTTTCGAGCATTCTGTACCAGCTCTACAGCGGTCGCAAACCGTTTGACTTTGAGTCGACGGACGCCGCTGCAACCGGCTCGTTCTATCTCGTAAAGACCAAGACCAAGCCGGCACCGCTCGAGCCGCGCTGCGAGGGCGATGAAGCGCTCGTCCAGATCATCATGAAAGGCATCTCGGTCGAACAGGGCGATCGCCCTACCGAGCAGCAGATGCTCGAGGTGCTCTCGGCATACCTCACCGACGCCGAATCCGAGGGCCGCGAAGGCACAGGAGACGAGGCTGCAATTGATATCGATTCCGGCACGCACCTTAAGGTCGACGTCGCCGGCGAGCGAGCGCGAGAGATTCTGGAGCAGGCCCGGCACGATGCCATGACCCGCCGCCGCTTTATTATCGGTGGCGTTGTCGCAGCCGTTGCGGGGCTCGGCGTTATCGGAGCCGCAACCCATGGCTTCGGCATCCCCGACTACCTGGACGGCATCCGCGGTTCACTTGATGACTACACCTGGGATCAGCTGCAGGAGATTTCGCTCAAAATTAAGGCGGCGAAGAGCAACGCCGAAGCTCGCAAGATCGCCAAGCGTTATCATCTGCTCGACGACGACGGCCGTATTCCCTACCCGAGCACCAAGCGCGTTACGCTCGCCAACGGGCTGGAGGTCGGGGCGCAACTCGTGGGCATTCTTCACGACGACCTGGCGGATACCAACGGCAAGGCCGGTCTGTCATTTATCTTTGACGCAGGTATTGCCGAGCGCGATGCCTCAGAGCACCCGCTCAACGGTGGCTGGGAAGACTGCGAGCTGCGCACATGGCTCGATGAGGACGGCATTAAGCTGCTTCCCAAGGAACTGCAATCGGTTATCAGTCCGGTCAAGAAGATCTCGAACAACGTCGGCGCCACCAAAAGCACTTCGTGCCTGAGCGAGCTGCCCGCGACCCTTTGGCTGCCCGCCATGGTCGAGCTCTGCGGCGGACAGGCACCCAAGGACTTTAGCGAGGACTGCCATTACCTATCCGGCATCTACAACGGCGAGGGCAAGGAGTACCAGCTGTTCCGCGAGCTTAAGGTGAGCCCCCTTACCACGAACAGCATGATGATTCGCCAGTGGAAGGGCAAGGATGTCTGTTGGTGGGAGCGTACGGCGAGCCCCGACACGTCGGAGAACGAGGGCACGCTCTATATGAACCGCGTGGGCGACGACGGCGATGTCTTTAATTACGCCACGTCTGCAAGCAAGCCCGATAAACGGACCTGCGTGATTCCCGGATTCTGCATCTAGGCGGCGGGCGTCTTGCCGTGACGGGACCCCTCCCCGGCAATTGTCTCGATCTGTAACATTAGCTCGGCAGATACAGGTCTAGATGTTACAGAACGAGACAAACCCCAGCCCCGCGAGACAACATCTCAATCTGTAACAGTAAGGGGCCAAAAACCTCTCTAGATGTTACAGAACGAGACATTTGAGTCGACCACGGACGGTCTGTCTCGATCTGTAACAGTTAGAGGTCATATTTGCTGCTAGATGTTACAGATTGAGACATTGAGTTTTCTGCCAACTGTTTGTCTTGATCTGTAACAAATACTCGGTAAAACGGGGTCTAGTTGTTACAGATTGAGATGTTTGGCAGGGACTGCCAACGATTGAGCAGCCGCCCTCATCTGTAATGAAAAGTCATACATTCCAACCATTACTGGACACCCCCAGGGGGTATGGGTGTATAGTATCGGTTGGTTAACATTTCCGACACTACGCCACAGAAAGGAGTAGCCATGGCTCAAGATAAATTCGACGTGGGCGGCATGACGTGCGCCGCCTGCCAGGCGCACGTGGACCGCGCCGTCAGCAAGCTCGACGGCGTCCAAAGCGTCGCGGTCAACCTGCTCGCCGGTTCCATGATGGTCGACTATGACCCAGCGCAGGTCTCCCCCGACGATATCTGCACCGCCGTCGACCGCGCGGGCTACTCGGCCTCACCCGTCGATGCGGGCACCGGTGCCGCCGGTTCAAACGGCGGCGCGCAAGCCAGGTCTGGCGCCGCCCGTATGGAGTCGCCCACCAAAAAGTTGGAGGCCGCCGCCTCCGCTATGCGCACCCGCCTCATCGTCTCGATCGCATTCCTCATCCCGCTGTTCTACATAGGCATGGGGCACATGCTCGGCTGGCCGCTGCCCGGCGTCTTCACCGACCACACCCACAGTATGACGCTCGCCCTCACCGAGCTCGTCCTACTCATCCCCATCGTCTATGTCAACGACGCGTACTTTATCAACGGGTTTAAATCGCTCGCGCACGGCGCGCCGACCATGGACGCCCTTATTGCCGTGGGCGCCACCGCTTCCGTCGCCTGGTCGTTCTATGCCATGTTTATCATGGCCGACCAGCTGGCCGCCGGTCAGGTCCACAAGGCCATGATGACGGGCATGGACAACCTGTATTTTGAGAGTGCGGGCACGATCCTGTCGCTGGTCACCGTGGGCAAATACCTCGAAACGCGCAGCAAGTCCAAAACCGGCGGCGCTATCGAGGCGCTCATCGACTTGGCACCCAAGACCGCGACCGTCGT
>CATXML010000062.1 GCA_958372035.1 uncultured Collinsella sp.
CTCACACCGAAGCCCGTCGGCACGGTCGAGTGGGAGTAAGCTAACTCAGCTGGTAGGCGACGAGAACTAGCAGATGTGACAAAGGGACAGTCCCTTTGTCACATCCTCGATATTATGTGCGGGATGGTACGCCACGCGGCGTGCCATCCCGTTCGTTATTTTAATGAGCCGAGTGCGCGAGTGGGAAGAGTCACGAGCATGGTCGTTCCGCGCTCCGAGCTCTCTTCGACCTCGATGGAGCCGCCGTGGAGCGCGGCAATCTCCCAGACCAGCGCAAGTCCCAGCCCCACGCCGCCGTATGCCCTGCTGCGCGATTTGTCGACGCGAAAGAAGGGCTGAAAGATGCTCGTCTGGTATTGCTCGGGAATGCCCGGCCCCTGGTCGCGCACGCGTAGCAGCACGCGGTCGCCTTCGGCGCAGGCGTTGATTTGCACGGTCGAGTTGGGCGCGCTATAGCGTATGGCGTTTTCGGTCAAGTTGAACAGCAACCGATAGATTAGCGTGTCGCTGCCGATCATTTGCGCGTCGCCCTCACTTGTAAGCGTGATGTCTTTTTGCTCGGCAAGGGGCGCCAGGTCCGTGAGCACTTCTTCGATCATCGGCGCTAGGTCAATCACATCGTTGCAAGGGACACTGCGCAGCTCGCTCATCTCGAGCAGGGTCTTTGTCATGTGCGTCATTCGCTCGGTCTGCTCCTGCAGCAGCCCGAGCAGGCTCGCTGTATCGGCGTCGACGTCGGGGTGCTCGGCGCAAAACAGCTCGACCTGGGCCTGCATGAGCGCAAGTGGCGTGCGCAGCTCGTGCGCTGCATTGCCCGTAAACTGTCTTTGTGCGGAAAATCCCTCGTCAAGGCGGGCAATCATGTCGTTAAACGACGCGCTGCAGCGCCTGAGTTCAGAGGGCACGTCCTCGCTGATTTTTGTGTCGGCGAGGTTGTCGGGCCGCACGCTCTCGACTTGCGTCGCAAAGAAGCGCAACGGCCGCAGCGCATGTCCGCTTACAAAGTAGGCCAGCACGCCGCCGAGCAGCGTCACCGCCGCAGTTATATACCAGCTCGTCGCGCCAAACGATTCTTGGGCGTCGTTCACGACGATGGTCAGCGCGTCGTCGAGCTCTTTGTTTGTCGGGTCAAATGAGCTGGGCGAGGCCGCCTCCACCTTGCTGTGCGCCGATAGTTCATTGCCGATCGAGTCCATGTAGCGCATGCCGGAGTAGCCAACCAGGCAATTCATAAGTACGCAGGTTGAACATATCAGCAGTGCCGTCATCAACGTGATGCGCCACTGCAGCGACAGCCGCTTCATTTGCCGTCCTCCATAACGTAGCCTTCGCCGATTCGGTTGCGGATGGGGTCGTGCCCCAACGCGCCGCGCAGCTTTTTGCGCAGCGACGAGATGTGCACGCGGGTCGCGTTGCTAAAGCTGTTGACGCTGCTGTCCCATACATGCTCGATAAGCTCTTCCTGGCTCACCGGCCGCCCCTGGTTAAGCATCAGGTATTCCAAGATGCCGGTCTCCTTGCGCGTGAGGCATAGGGTCTCGCCGCCCACGGAGGCGACGCGCGCCTTGGTGTCAAAGTTCAGCGATCCGCAGGTCAGGACAACGTCGCTTTGCGTAAAGCGTCTGAGCGTGAGGCTACGGATACGTGCTGCCAGCTCGTCAAGATGGAACGGCTTGGTGAGGTAGTCGTTGGCGCCCGCATCGAGCCCTGCTACCTTGTCGGTGACCTCGCCGCGTGCCGAGAGCACGAGCACCTTGGTCTCGCAATCGGTAATTCTGAGTTGCCTGAGCACGGTCATGCCGTCGACATGGGGGAGATTGAGGTCGAGCACGACAAGATCAAAGGTCTCGATATCGAGCAGGTCGAGGGCCTGCTGCCCGTCGTAGCAGCAGTCGACGCTATAGGCCAAGTTGCGCAGGCTGCGTGCGATCGCATCGCACAGCGCCCGCTCGTCCTCGACGACCAAGATGCGCATAACGTTCTCCTTGCATAGTCATTCACGCTTAACACGGATTTTATAGTCGGTATGGTCCAATGGGTCGCGAAACGAAAGGAGTGGTCAGATTGTTCAAAGCGATTAAGCCTGTGGCGCAGGTGGCTTTGCTGATCGTTGGGGTAGCCATGGTTGGCTTTGGAATTATGCGCGGCGAGGCAGATGCCGTGCTGGCCAAGGCAATCAGGCTGTGCTTGGAGTGTATCGGAATTGGATAAAAGAAAAAACACTGCATCGCATCTTTTGGCGAGATTCCGCGGATTGATTCAGGCGGCGGCGACGCTTGCGACCAATATTCACCTGCCTAACTTTGCCAAGGGCGGTATCTACCAGGGAGCCGGCAAAGCCGTCTGCGTGCCGGGGCTTAACTGCTACTCGTGTCCAGCGGCCTCGGGTGCGTGCCCCATCGGGTCGTTTCAGTCGGTGGTGGGATCGTCTAAGTTCAGCTTTTCGTATTACGTCACCGGAACGCTCATTCTGATCGGCGTGCTACTGGGACGTTTTGTATGCGGCTTTTTGTGTCCGTTTGGATGGCTGCAAGAGCTTCTGCATAAGATTCCCAGCAAAAAGCTCTCCACGAAAAAGCTCAAGCCGCTCACGTACATCAAGTATGCCGTGCTACTGTTTGCCGTGCTGCTGCTGCCCGTCTTGGTGGTCAACGATGTGGGTATGGGCGACCCGTTCTTTTGCAAGTACATCTGCCCGCAGGGTGTGCTCGAGGGCGCGATTCCGCTGTCCATCATGAATACGGGAATCCGCTCCGCGCTGGGAAAGCTCTTTTCCTGGAAGCTCGCGATCCTCATTGCGGTTGCGGTGCTGAGCGTGCTGTTCTACCGCCCCTTCTGCAAATGGATTTGCCCCCTCGGTGCGTTTTATGCGCTCATGAACAAGGTGTCGTTGCTGGGAATTCGGGTCGATCATTGTAAATGCGTCTCGTGCGGCAAGTGCGCCAAGGTGTGTCAAATGGACGTGGACGTTACGCGTACGCCCAACCATGCCGAGTGCATTCGTTGCGGCAAATGCGTGGGCGCGTGCCCCGTCGATGCTATTAGCTTTCGCTATGGGCTGGGTGTGACGGGCGACAAACCCGCGCAGTCCACGCAAGCCTGCGAAAACAAATAGGTACCTATATAAGTTTCGATATAAACGGAGGAACCATGAAACTGTCAAAAATTGCGGCTCTGTTGATGCTGCCCGTGCTGGCGCTGACTCTCGCGGCGTGCTCTGCCCCCAAGGGCGACGCGAAGGATGCTACGAGCGGCGCTGCGCAGATTGCCGAGCTCATAGCGCAAAAGCCGTCAAGTGCCGAGGAGGCGGCCGAGCTGTATCAGCAGCTGCTGCAAAAGGAAAACGAGATCTTTGCGAGCGATAACGCCCTATGGGAAAAGGTGTTCCTTGCGGCCAACAAAGACACCCCCATGATTGAGGACGGCAAGAACTACGGTGACTTCTTGCTCGATACCATCGAGGGCGCCAAGGATCAGTTTGCGGCTGACGAGCTTAAGACGCTTAAGGCCGGCGCGCAGCAGGTCAAGGAGATCGAGGACAAGCTCATGGCGCTGGAGAAGGAGTTCCCCGGATGTGGCAGCACGCCCGGCGAGGGGGAGAGTGTTGATGCCTCGACCGCGGGCGTGACCAACGGCGAGAGCGGGGAGACGAAGTTCCCCAGCTTTAAGGGCAAGGACTTGGACGGCAACGATGTAAACAGCGACGAGCTGTTCTCCAAGAACAAGGTCACCGTCATGAACTTCTGGTTTACCACCTGCAAGCCGTGCGTGGGAGAGCTGGGCGATCTGGAGAAGCTCAACAAGGAGCTTGCCGAGAAGGGCGGCCAGGTCGTGGGCGTTAATTCCTTTACGCTCGATGGCAACAAAGACGAGGTGGCCGATGCCAAGGACGTGCTTTCCAAGAAGGGCGTGACGTATAAGAACATCTGGTTTAAGTCGGACAGCGAGGCCGGAAAGTTCACCTCCAACCTGTACTCGTTCCCGACCACCTACGTGATCGACCAGAACGGTAACATTGTGGGAGAGCCGATCATGGGCGGCATCAACTCCGCTGAGCAGCGCGAGGCGCTCAACAAACTGATCGATCAGGCACTCGCGAAGAGCGAACAGTAAGTCCGTGGGACAGACAACTGAAGGGGAGTCGCTGGAAACAGCGACTCTTTTTTCTGCTTCGGGGTAGCATCATGGGTATATGTCGAAAGGGCACGCAGCTTTTCGTGCATTGCCTGAGCGGTGCGCGAAGCAACCAAGCTGTGAGTTTTCTTAAGCGTTCTGGGTATGGCAGTGTCAAGAATATCGGCGGCATAAGCGGCTACACGGGAAAGGTGGTGCGTTAGCTATGAAGGTGGTTATCGTTGGAGGCGTCGCGGGCGGCGCATCGGCGGCGGCACGTTTGCGCAGACTCGACGAGCAGGCCCAAATTGTCATCTTTGAGCGCACGGGTTTTGTATCGTATGCCAACTGTGGGCTTCCGTACTACATTGGCGGCGTGATAGAAGAAGAGAGCGCATTGACGCTGCAGTCTCCCAAGGGCTTTTGGGATCGCTTTCGCATTGCGGTCAAGACGAGTCACGAGGTGTTTGCCATCCATCCCGATTCGCATACGGTCGAGGTTCGCAATATGCTGACGGGCGAGGAATTTGTCGAGACGTATGACAAGCTCATCCTGTCGCCGGGTGCAAAGCCGATTCGCCCTGCGTTGCCGGGCATCGACTCGGATAAAATCTTTAGCCTACGCACCGTTGAGGACACGCTGCGTATTCACAGCTATGTTCGAGAGCGGCGACCGAGCAGTGCCGTCGTGATCGGCGGCGGCTTCATTGGCGTCGAGACGGCGGAGAATCTGTGTGAGCTGGGGCTCCAGGTGACCCTTCTGCAGCGTCCCGTCCAGCTTATGAACAACCTGGATTACGACATGGCGACCCTTTTGCATACCGAGGTGCGTGAGCACGGTATCGATCTGCGCCTCAAGGCCGATGTGACAGGTTTTGAGGAAGTTGATGGCCGCGTTGTCACCCATGTTGCGGGCGATGACCCTATCGGAGCCGATATGGTGCTGCTTGCCATTGGCGTGGCACCTGAGAGCCATCTGGCGCAAGAGGCGGGGCTCGAACTGGGCATCAAGGGGGCTATTGTGGTCAACGACCGCATGGAGACCTCTGCTGCCGACGTGTATGCCGTGGGCGATGCCGTGCAGGTCACGCATCAGGTGACCGGCGAGGACGCGGTCATTTCGCTCGCCGGCCCCGCCAACAAGCAGGGGCGTGTCGTCGCCGATGTCATAGCCGGCATGGACAGCTGCTACCGCGGATCGTTGGGCTCATCGGTTATCAAGGTATTCGACTTGACGGCGGCAAGCACGGGACTATCCGAAAAGGCAGCACGCGCGGCGGGAATTGACTGCGACAGCGTGGTCCTGTCGCCCGGTTCGCATGCGGGTTATTATCCGGGTGCAACGCCCATGACCATGAAGGTTGTCTTCGAGAAGCAGGGATTGCGCCTGCTGGGTGCGCAAATCGTGGGCATCGATGGTGTGGACAAGCGTATCGACGTTCTGGCGACTGCCATCCAGGCAGGCATGCGCGGCGATAGGCTTAAGGATTTGGACCTAGCATACGCGCCGCCGTATTCATCGGCGAAGGATCCCGTCAATATGGCGGGCTTTATGATCGAGAACCTCAATCGCGGCATACTGGCGCAGTGGCATTGGGAGGATGAGCCCAACTTGCCACGCGATGGCAGCGTGCAGCTGCTCGATGTTCGTACGGAAGGGGAGTATGAGCGCGGGCATATCGATGGTTTCGTAAACATTCCCGTCGATGATCTGCGCAATCGCCTGGGCGAGCTCGACCGGGCCAAGCCGGTCTACGTGATTTGCCAGAGCGGCATTCGCAGCTACATTGCTTGCCGCATTTTGGCGCAGCATGGCTTTGAGTGCTTTAACTTCTCGGGCGGCTATCGCTTCTTTGTGGCCGTGACTGAGGCTCGCCGCGGCAGCGCTAACGTTATGCCGTGCGGGCTCGAAAAGTAGCGCGCATTGGAATGTGACAAAGTGACAGCCTCTTTGTCACATCGTCGATGTTACGTGCGGGACGGTGCGCCATGCGGCGTGCTGTCCCGTTCGTTTTTTGGCGCGGTTCGTTACATTCCTCACTGGTATCGGCCAAAAATGAGGATAGAGTAGGACAAACGCGCCGAACGTGAACGGCGGGGGAGCGGGCGAGCGCGCCCGCGCGAGAGAGGTTGCCGTCCATGCTGGATCTCAAAGATATTTGCAAAAGGTATGTTGCGCAGTCGTTTACGCAGGTAGCGCTCGACAGCGTAAGCCTGTCTTTTCGCGATAACGAGTTCGTGGCCATCCTGGGTCCCTCGGGCTCGGGTAAAACTACGATGCTCAACGTCATCGGCGGACTCGACCATTTCGATTCCGGCGACCTGCTGATCGACGGCATCTCGACCAAGGACTTCAGCGACCGCGATTGGGATGCCTATCGCAATAATCGCATCGGCTTTGTGTTCCAGAGCTATAACCTCATTCCGCATCAGAGCATTTTGGAAAACGTGGAGTTGGCGCTTACGCTCACGGGCGTGGGGCATGCCGAGCGCCGCCAACGTGCGCGCAAGGCGCTCGAGGCAGTCGGTCTGGGCGAGCACGTTGACAAGCGCCCGAGCCAGCTTTCGGGCGGGCAGATGCAGCGCGTGGCCATTGCCCGCGCCCTGATCAATGACCCCGAGATTGTGCTGGCTGACGAGCCGACCGGCGCCTTGGATTCAACGACGTCCGTCCAGGTCATGGATTTGCTCAAGGACGTTGCGCGCGACCGTCTGGTCATCATGGTCACGCACAATCCCGAGCTGGCGTACAAGTACGCCACGCGCATTGTCAACCTGGCGGACGGCAAGGT
>CATXML010000063.1 GCA_958372035.1 uncultured Collinsella sp.
GCGCCGGCGTACCGGTTATCAAGCGTGACCGCGGCTCCGATCCGGCGAGCGTATGCTATGACGTGCTCGACGAGGCCGATAAGCGCGGCAGCGACCTGGTGCTCATCGATACCGCCGGCCGTCTGCACACGAGCCCCGAGCTCATGCGCGAGCTCGCCAAGGTGGTCAACGTGACGCGTAAGCGCGCCGCCAATATGGCCGCCGGCCCCATGCCCGTCTCGGTCGTGCTTGTAATCGATGCCGCCACTGGCCAGAACGGTCTGAACCAGGCGCTCGAGTTTAACGAGGCGCTGGGCCTGGACGGTATTATCATGACTAAGCTCGACGGCACGGCTAAGGGCGGTATCGCCATGGCCGTGGCCGAGAAGCTCAAGCTCCCGATCCTGCGCATCGGCGTGGGCGAGCAGGTCGATGACCTGCAGGAGTTTAACGCCAAAGATTTCTGCCGCGCCCTGGTGGGCGAGTCCAACTAAGGAGTAACCAGTGTTTGATTCCCTGAGCGATCGCCTCAACGACACATTTGACCGCCTGCGCGGCAAGGGTAAGCTGACCGAGGCCGATATTACTTCGGCCATGCGCGATATTCGCATGGCACTGCTCGAGGCCGACGTTAACTTTAAGGTCGTCAAGGAGTTCGTCGCCAAGACCAAGGAGCGCTGCATGACCGCCGAGGTCATGGAGTCGCTGTCGCCGGCGCAAAACGTCGTCAAGATCGTGCTCGACGAGCTCACCGAGATGCTTGGCTCAACCGAGAGCAAGCTCGTCTTTAGCAACCGCATTCCCAATGTCATCATGCTCGTGGGCCTGCAGGGCTCCGGTAAGACCACGGCGGCCGTGAAACTGGCCTACCTGCTCAAGAAGCAGGGCCGCTCGCCGCTGCTCGCCGCGTGCGACGTCTACCGTCCCGCCGCTGCCGACCAGCTGGCCACGCTCGGTGGCGAGATCGGCGTGCCGGTCTTCCGCGGTGACGGAGCGCACCCGATCGACATCGCAAAGGGCGCCATCCAGGAGGCCGTCGACCACCTGCGTGACGTGGTCATCGTCGATACCGCCGGTCGTCTGCAGATCGACGAGCAGATGATGCAGGAGGCCGTCGACATCAAGAAGGCCGTCAAGCCCGACCAGGTGCTGATGGTCGTCGATGCCATGACCGGCCAGGATATCGTCAACGTCGTCTCGACCTTCGCCGATCGCACCGACTTTGACGGCGTGATTATCTCCAAGCTCGACGGCGATGCCCGTGGCGGTGGCGCACTTTCGGTGCGTCAGGTGACCGGCAAGCCCATCAAGTTTGTGAGCATGGGCGAGAAACCCGATTCGCTTGAGCCGTTCTATCCCGATCGCATGGCCAAGCGCATTCTGGGCATGGGCGATGTCGTCGGCATCATCGAGAAGGCCCAGGAGGCAGCCGATGCCGAGCAGCTCGAGGCTGCCGAGCGTATGCTGCGCGAGGGCTTTACCATGAATGACATGCTCGACCAGATGAAGGCCGTCAAGAAGATGGGCGGCATGAAGGGTATCCTGGGCATGCTCCCCGGTGGTCAGCGCGCGCTCAACCAGATGGGCGGCAACTTGGACGAGGGCATCTTCGATAAGAACGAGGCCATCATCATGTCGATGACCAAGGAGGAGCGCCTGCGTCCCTCCATCATCAACGGCCAGCGCCGCGCCCGCATTGCCAAGGGAGCCGGCGTAACCCCCACCGAGGTCAACAGCCTTATGAAGCAGTGGGGCGAGATGAATAAGATGATGGGCCGCATGCGCACGATGGCCAATCAGGCACAGGCCGGCGGCAAAAAGGGCAAAAAGGGAAAGAAGGGCAAGAAGATGCGCATGCCCAATATCCCTGGCCTGGACGCTATGGGTCTGGGCGGCATGGGCGGCCTGGGTACGGGCGGTCCCAAGTCCGATATGGAGCTGCTGCGCCAGATGGAAGCGCAGATGCGTAATAAAAAATAGAGCTGTAATTCCAGCTTGATATGGCAAAGGCCACTCGGAAGCTACCGGGTGGCCTTTGTTGTTGGCTTTAATTGTTGGGTTGCGTTCGGCTTCGCGCCCTGAGCTCGCGGTGCCGTGCCGTTAGTGGCAGCCGCAGCCCTCGTGGCCTTCGTGGTCGTGGTGGCCGTGGAGGCCGCAGGAATCGCCATGCTCGTGGGTGTGCTCGTGGTCGTGGCCGTGGCAACCGCACGTGGCCTCGCCGTTCTGGGCGAGCGTGCCGGCGATAAGGGCCTCGACGCAAGCGTCGCAGCTGCCTTGGGCACCTGCGTATACCGTGATGCCGGCTTGGGCAAGCGCGTTGATAGCGCCACCGCCGATCCCGCCACAGATGAGCGTGTCCACGCCGCCGTTGGCGAGCAGGCCCGCAAGGGCACCGTGGCCGGTGCCGTCGGTGCCCACGACCTGCTCGTTGAGCACCTTGCCGTCCTGAATGTCGTAGATCTTGAACTGCTCGCTGCGGCCAAAGTGCATAAAGATGTTGCCGTTGTCATACGTGGTTGCCACTCTCATGGTGCCGATCTCCTTTGCTGGCCATACGGCCGTCGTTGTGGTGATGGGGGAGTACGCGATATTGCCGCCTCCGATGATGAGCGCCCGACCATTGACCAACGCGTTTGCCACCTTGCGATGCGCTCGGCTGCAAATTGCCGCCACCGTGGCACGGGCAATGCCCATGTGCTGGGCGACGGCCTCCTGATTGAGGCCTTCCAGGTCGCACAGGCGCAGCACCTCGAGCTCGTCGACCGTCATATCGATGGCGTCTCCGCTGGCAAGGCCGTCGGGGGTAAAGCCGCGGTATTCGGGGATGATCCCGACGCGGCGCAGTTTCTCGCGTCTTCCTGCCATGTGCCCTCCTTATCTGACATATGTCAACAATAGGATAACGCGCATGCGCCGCAGAGCAAGGCATTTTTGGCATATGTCAGAAAAGCAAAGGTGTTGCGTTGGCGCAGACGGTGCTGTGCTGCCGTGCATTGCGTGTGCCGGCCCAAGTGTCCAATCCGACACTCGCGCGCCTGGGCTAGAATAAAAAATAGCCTATAGGCAACTGACAGGAGGGTCAATGAGCAAGGCTGATCAACAGTTTGTAACCATGTGCCGCGATATTCTGGACCATGGCACCACCACCGAGGGCCAAAAGGTCCGCCCGGTGTGGGAGGACGGCACCCCTGCCTATACCATTAAAAACTTTGGTGTCACGGCACGCTATGACCTGCGTGAGGAGTTTCCGGCGCTTACCCTGCGTCGTACGGCCCTCAAATCTGCCATGGATGAGATCCTATGGATCTATCAAAAGAAGTCCAATAACGTGCATGACCTCAACAGCCATATTTGGGATGAGTGGGCCGACGAGACCGGCTCTATCGGCAAGGCCTATGGGTATCAGATTGGGCAGAAAAGCCATTATACCGAGGGCGACTTTGACCAGATGGACCGTGTGCTGTACGACCTTAAGAACACTCCGTACAGCCGCCGCATTATGACGAATACCTACGTGTTTAGCGACCTGTCCGAGATGCACCTGTATCCGTGCGCCTACAGCGTGACGTATAACGTGACGCAGCGCCCGCAGGATGACAAACCGACGCTCAACATGATTCTCAACCAGCGTAGCCAGGACATTTTGGCCGCGAACAACTGGAATGTGTGCCAGTACGCCATTTTGCTGATGATGGTTGCGCAGTCGGTCGATATGATCGCTGGCGAGCTGCTGCATGTGATTGCCGATGCCCACATTTACGACCGTCATGTCGATATCGTCCGCGAGCTTATCGAGCGTCCGCAGTTTGCCGCGCCCAAGGTAACGCTCAACCCCGATGTGCATGACTTCTATGCGTTTACGACCGATGATCTGATTGTCGAGGGCTATGAGCACGGCCCGCAGGTCAAGAACATCCCCATTGCGGTGTAGGTGACGCGCATGACGTGTAAGCTTTCTGCCATTGTCGCCGTGTGCGATGACTGGGGTATTGGGTGCGAGGGCGACATGGTCGTGTCCAACCGTGCCGACATGCGTCATTTTGTGGCATGCACCAAGGGTTGCCCGGTCATTATGGGTCGCAAGACGCTGTTGAGTTTTCCCGGCGGACGACCGCTCAAGAACCGCCGCAATATCGTGCTCACGCGCGATGAGGACTATGCTGCCGAGGGCGTCGACGTGGTGCATAGCGTCGACGAAGCGCTCACCGCGGTAGCCGATGAGCCCGTTGCGTGGGTGATCGGTGGCGGTGAGGTGTATCGGCAGTTTTTGCCGCACTGCGTGGAGGCCGAGGTCACGCATAACCACTGCGTCCATCCCGTGGACACGTGCTTTCCCGACTTGGACGCCGATCCCGCGTGGGAGATTGCGCGGCGTGGCGGTGCTGCCACGATTGCCTCGGGCGAGGGCGACGAGGGTGTCGATTATGAGTTCGTGACGTATCGTCGCGTTGATGCGTAAATCGTCTGGCGTGAACGGTATCATCGGGTTGTTTGAATGCATGGGGCGGCGCTTAGCGTCGCCTCGTTTGGTATAGATGTGCTGTAAAGAAGGGTGCGGGCTGGCTGCTATGACTGATGCCGTTGAGGTGCTGCGAATCGATTCTCTCGAGGACGAGCGGCTCGATGCCTACGTGCGACTGACCGAGCGCGAGCTGCGCTGCGTGCTGGAGCCGCAGAAGGGCATCTTTATCGCCGAGAGTGCCAAGGTCATCGAGCGCGCGGTGCGCGCTGGATACGAGCCGGTGAGCTTTCTTTTGGGCGAACGCTGGCTCGATCAGATGATGCCGCTGTTTGAGCGCCTGGTTGTGCGCGAGGGCGCGGGTCCGGTTCCCGTGTTCGTGGCCTCGATGGAGCTTATGGAGCGGCTGACGGGCTTTAACGTGACGCGCGGTGCGCTCGCGGCATTTCGTCGCCCGCGACAGATTCCGGTTGATGAGTTCTTGGGCGGCGTCGTCGAGGCGGCGGGGGAGCGCCCGGTGCGCCTGTGCGTGCTCGAGGGCATTGTCGACCACACCAACGTCGGTGCGATTTTCCGCTCGGCGGCTGCGCTGAACGTCGACGGTATTTTGGTGAGCCCCACTTGCTGTGACCCGCTGTACCGTCGCTCGGCCCGCGTGAGCATGGGCACGGTGTTCCAGGTGCCCTGGACGCGCATTGGCAGCGAGGCGCGCGTATGGCCGCATGATGGGCTGGCGGCGCTGCACGATGCCGGCTTTTCGTGTGCTGCTATGGCGTTGACGGATGATTCGGTGTCGCTGGACGATCCCGTGCTGCAGGAGATTGGCCGCCTGGCGATCTTTATGGGTACCGAGGGTGCCGGCTTGGGCACCAAGACCATTGCCGGCTGCGACCGAGCCGTGCGCATTCCGATGGCGCACGGGGTCGATTCACTCAACGTTGCCGCTGCGAGTGCCGTCGCCTTTTGGCAGCTGTGCCCGCATGTGAGCAACGAGTACCACTACCAGCCGGGGCTGTATCACTAGGCAGATATTTCGCACCGGGCTCTGGTTCGGGGCGTTTCGGCCGACGTCGGTCGGTGCTAAGCTGGTATTGGCTTTGGTCTTAAAGTGCCGTTTTGTTGTTTGACGTACGCTGGTGGGGAGGGCGTGTGGCTAAGAAATCTACGGCTATCGATGTAACGCAGGGCGTTATTTGGCAGCAGCTGCTGTCGCTGTGCGTCCCTATCTTCTTTAGTTCGTTTTTTCAGCAGGCTTACACGCTTATCGGTACCTATATCGTCGGTCAGTTTGGCGGCTAGCTCGCGCTGGGTGGCATTCAGGCCACGATGGTGCTCACGGAGCTCTGCATTGGTTTTTGCGTCGGTGTGGGTGCTGGCTGTGCCGTTATTACCGGCCAGTTTTTTGGTCAGCACGATGACGAGCGCTTGAGCCGATCGGTCCATGCGGCCATGACGCTCGCGCTGGTGGGCGGCATTGTCATTTCCATTCTGGGCATGGTGTTTGTCGAGCCGATGCTTGTGCTGATGAATACGCCGCATGAGCTGCTGGCCGAGGGTGTGGCGTATGCCCGTTGCTACTTTGCCGCCATGTTTGCGGCGCTGCTGCTCAATATGGGGACGGCGTTGTTGCGCGCCGTTGGCGACACGCGCGGTCCGGCGGTCATTATTGCCTCCGGCTGCGTCGTCAACGTTGCGCTCGACATTCTCTTTGTCGCCGTGCTGCACATGGAAGCGCTGGGCTGCGGCATCGCGGTGGCGCTGACTATCTGCACCAATGCCACGATGATTGTGATCCGCATGATGCGCGCTCCGGGGGCGTGGCGGTTGTCGCTATCCAAACTCGGTATCGATCGCGGCATTTGCAAGAGCATGCTTTCGTGCGGTTTGCCGCTGGGCGTTCAGTCTGCGGCGTATTCGATCTCCAACGTTTTGATTCAGGTGTCCGTCAACTCGTTTGGAGCCGATGTCACGACCGCTTGGGGTCTTTCCGGTCGCCTGGACGGCATTATCTGGATGGTGACCGAGGCGCTTGGTGTGTCGATTACTACGTTCTCGGCGCAGAACTTTGGTGCGCGCAATTACGATCGCATGCGAAAGGGATACCACACGTCGCTCGTGCTTTCATTTGTGCTTATCGGTGGCCTGTCTGCCGTGCTGCTGGTATTCTCGGGCCCGCTTTCGCGTCTGTTTATCGACGATGCCGCAATTTCGGCCTACACCACGACGATTCTTCATTTCATCGCGCCGTTCTACGCGATCTTCTCGATTATCGAAAACGCGTCCGGCTCCATCCGCGGCGCTGGCGTGAGCTTCCAGCCTATGATGCTCACGATATTCGGCACGGTCGTGCTCCGCGTGGCGTGGGTGTTCGCGATTATGCCGCTCGACCCCTCGCTCGAGCATCTGCTGCTGGTCTACCCCGTAACCTGGGTAATCACCGCCACGATGTTC
>CATXML010000064.1 GCA_958372035.1 uncultured Collinsella sp.
GCGTTCCGTTGCGTCGGGCTCCGCGTCCAACGTGTGCTATGTCAACAACAACGGCCTTGCCTACTACACCTCGGCGGCGAACGTCTGGGTTCGCCCCCGCCCCGGCTTCCTCGTCGGCTAGCCAGCCGAGTGCTCTATACTCTGCTTTTAGGCGACCGCCTTGCGCGGTCGCCTCTCGCCCGCGAAGCGGGCCGTTTTTTTCCGCCAGTTTCCCCAGGAGGTGCACGTGAGCGGCGTCTACCAGCGCAACCGTGAGGTTTCCGAGTACAAGTTTTTCACTCAAGCAATCGCCATCCGCGTGGAGGTCAACAAGCTGATGGCGTCGTCCTCCGTGGTTCCGAAGACCTATCGTCTGCTGAACGCGGTGCCGACCGTGGAGACGGCGCGCAGCATCGTATACAACGTCAACCGCGCCGACTGCTTCTATCCCAACAGCTCGTTCAACGCGCTGGAGAGGAAACGCTACCTGACGCTGGCCATAGCGGACTGCGAGCAGCTGATGCTGGATATGCAGTGCCTCATGGATATCGGCCTGCCGGTGAACGCCAACCGCTTCGAGGAGCTGGCGGCCATGGTCGAGGAGGAGATCAGGCTGCTGAAGGGCGCACGCAAGAACGTGCGCGTGACGGGCAAGAAGTCCACCGAGGAGCGCATAGCCGAGGCCGAGGCCGAGCTAGAGCGCCTGCGTTCGCTATAATGGACGGCGGTCGCGCCTTGTTTATCGGTACAATTGGTGGCTGCGTTCCGTTGCGTCGGGCTCCGCGTCCAACGTGTGCTATGTCAACAACAACGGCAATGCCAACTACAACTCGGCGACGAACGTCTGGGTTCGCCCCCGCCCCGGATTCCCTTATTGCCAGACCGAGTAGGCCCCAGAGCCGAAAGCAGAGCGCGAAGAGGAAGGAAGGCGCGACCGTCGGGCATGCGCCCGTAAATACGCACCCCGCGAGGGTGGCCGGACGCTGCTTGCATGGCGCGGCGCTCCGTGGCTTCGCCGCGTTTCATGGCCATACCTCAAGCGGCTGCCAGAGCCACATTGCAAGCCGCGCGGGGTGCCTCCTGTGAACTCCGAGCAAAGGCGGGCGGCGCGCCGCAAGCGCCGCGAAGAGAAGCGCGCGCAGGCCAAGGCCGAGCGCGTCAAGGCGTGCACGCTTGATACCGTGGCCGACCTCAACAGCCTGTGCAAGGCATCGAAGCAGGCCGCGCGCGGCGTGATGTGGAAGGCATCCACGCAGCGATACATGAAAAGCTACCTGCGCAACGCCGTCCTGTCCCGCCGCGACCTTTTGGAGGGGCGCGACATATGCCGGGGCTTCATACGGTTCGACCTGTGGGAGCGCGGAAAGCTGCGCCATATCAGCGCCGTACACTTCCCCGAGCGCGTGGTACAGAAGTCCCTGGCACAAAACGCGCTCGTTCCCGCCATAGCCCCCACTCTCATTGCCGCCAACTCCGCGAACATAAAGGGGCGCGGCACCGACTACGCCCTGAAACTGCTCAAGCACCACCTGGCCGACAACTGGAGGAGGCACGGCGGTGATGGCTACATACTGCTCGGCGACTTTTCCGACTACTTCGCCCGCATAGCGCACGGCCCCGTCAAGGAGCAGGTGGCTGCCGCGCTGCTCGATCCGCGAGTAATCGACCTTGAGCACCGCCTGATTGACGCGCAGGGCGAGGTGGGCCTGGGGCTGGGCAGCGAGCCGAACCAGATATGCGCGGTGGCGCACCCCAACCGCATCGACCACTACGTGACCGAGATGCTGCGCCCCGAGGCGTACGGGCGGTACATGGACGACTTCTACCTCATACACGAGAGCAAGGAGTACCTGCAAGTGTGCCTGCTGCTGATAGGGCGCAAGTGCGCCGAGCTGGGCATCGAGCTGAACCCGCGCAAGACGCGCGTGGTGAAGCTCACGCGCGGGTTCACGTGGCTGAAGAAGCGCATCTTCTACACGGAGACGGGCCGCATAGTCGTGAAGCCGTGCCGAGACTCCATAACGCGGGAGCGCCGCAAGCTCAAGAAGATGGCCCGCATGGTCGCCGATGGCATCATGACCCCCGAGCAGGTGGAGCAGAGCTACCAGAGCTGGCGCGGAGGCATGAAGCGGCTGGACGCGCACCGCAGCGTGCGGGCCATGGACGCGCTGTACCGCAGCCTGTTCGGAAATCCCGCGGGGGGGGTTGCTCAATGCAATCCAAACCTGGAGGCGACACGGATGGGAACATGCCCCTACCCTAGCAACGGAAGGAGCGACCCATGACGGAACAGGAAATCGCCGGGGAGATCAACGGCTACAAACAGCAGCTTGAGCAGAGCGACTACAAGGTCATGAAGGCGGTGGAGCGCATCTTCTCCGCATCGTCCATCACCGACCTGCTCTCGGCCATCGCCGCAGCTGCCAAGGAGGTGGCCGAGATCATCTCGCAGCGCCAGACGTGGCGCGACCGCATCAACGAGCTGGAAGCCATGGAGCCCGACCAGCCGGAAGCGCCGCAGGAGTAGCGAGCGCCCCTTCGGGGGCGCTTTTCTTTTGCCCGGCGACACCTCGCGGACAATCGCGGCAGCGATTCGAGGAGGTGAGAAAACGAATGACCGACGTGCTGGAAATCTTCGCGCCGTACGGCCCCGGGTCGCTTTTCGGCGCACTGCTCGTCCTAGTGGTCCTGTACTTCGGCAAGCAGTTCCTCGAAGAGTTCAAGGCCCAGAACGAGCGCAAGGCGAACATCGACCTCAAGCGTGAAGAGCGAAAGCAAGACGAGGTGAACGAGCGGGCGCAGCGCGACCGCGAGCGCAGCCAGATGGAGGGCCGCATCGCCGCGCAGATGGAGCGCAGCAACGCGCTGATGGAGGCTATGAAGGCGCTCATGGAGTCCGTCGTGACCTCCAATGAGGTGCTGCACGCCGACCTGGCGAACAGCCAGGCGCGCAGCCAGGGCATGGCGGCGAAGGTCGACCACATCGCCGACCGCGTTGACCTGCTCTACAAGGAATCGGCTCGATAGAAAGGAATCCGAAATGACAGAAATGCAAGCAATCGCAGCCATCGTGCTGTCTTTCGCCGTGCCGTTCGCGGTGCAGCTGATCAAGACCGAGGCCATGACCGGCAAGGCCGCGCGCATCCTGGCGCTGGGCTGCTCGCTCCTGGCGGGCGTCGTGACCGGCTTCGTGGGCGGCGTGCCCGCAGACCCGGGCGCATGGGTCACGTGCGCCTTCGCCGTGGTAGGCGGCGTGCAGGCGGCCTACACGCTGTTCAAGTCGGTAGGCATCACATCCAAGTGGCTCGACGCACTGCTGGGCGTGACAGTAGGCGGGAAGGAGTAGGCAATGGCTAAACTGTTCATCATCTGCGGCCACGGCGCTGGCGACCCCGGCTGCTGCGCAGGCGGCTACACCGAGGCCGAGCGCGTTCGCGCCCTGGGCCAGCGAATCAAGGAACTGGGCGGTTCCGAGGTCGAGCTGGGCGACATGTCCCGCAACTGGTATGCCGACGGCGGCGTCAACCGCCTGAGCACCGACGCGCCAGTGGTGGAGCTGCACATGGACGCCAGCGGCATCGCCACGGCACACGGCGCGCACGTCATCATCAAGGAGGGCTTTGAGCCTGACGAGTACGACAATGCGCTGGCCGACAAGCTGGCGGCGTTCATGCCCGGGCGCTCCGAGAAGCTGGTGCGCCGTTCCGACCTCGCGAACCCGAACCGAGCCGCCGCGCGCGGCATCAACTACCGCCTGTGCGAGAACGGCTTCATCGACAACGACGGCGACCGCGAGAAGTTCAACGGCAACCTGGACGAGCTGGCGCGCATCTACCTGGAATGCTTCGGCATCACTGCTGGAAGCGCCCCCGCAGCCGTCCCGCAGCCGCAGCCTGCGCAGCAGGAAACGGCCGAGAACTTCGGCGGCACCTACCGCTGCACTGTGGACTACCTGCGCGTGCGCGACGCCCCCGGCCTGGGCGGCACCGAGGTGGCGCACTATTCCAGCGGCGAGACCGTGACGCTGGATAACTGGTACAAGATCGCCGACGGCTACGTGTGGGGCCGATACACGGGCTACAGCGGCGCAACGCGCTACATCGCCGTGGGCAAGGCCACGGGCAAGCCAGAGGCCGACGACTATCTGGTGAAGGTGGGATAGGCCATGCCGTACCCGAGCCCCGCAGACGAGGAGCGCAACGGCGGGTGCGGCCCCATCCTCGCGGCGGTCGTCCTGCTGTTCATCGTCCTGGCCGCCGCCAGCTGCGCGTCGCAGGCCATGGGAGCGCAAGACGTGACCGTGAGGCAAGCCCGCACGGACGGCCCCATATACGACCTGCCCGAGGGCATCGGCCAGGAAATCGTGTGCGACGAGCACAACCGCGAGTACCTGCTGCTTACCACCGAGCAGGGCGGCGTGTTCCTCATGCCGTACATGGACGAGGACGGCAAGCAGGAGATCATGCCGCAGGCCTAGAACGCAAAGAAGCCGCCCCGTATGGAGCGGCTTCTTTCTATATGACGAGCCATACGAACGCCCGCCTAACGACGAACAAGCGCATGTGTTCGCCTACTGAACAGTTGGTGGAGGCGCGGAGAATCGAACTCCGGTCCACGAAAGCCCCCTGATTGGCATCTCCAAGCTCAGTCGCTGGTTTAGTCTCGGACGCTTTGCGCGCAGCGACACGCTCGCGGCGTCCTAACCGGTTCGGTCTTAGCCTGCGCCATACCGATTACGTGCACAGGAGCATTCCCCTAAAATGACGTCGCACCGGTGTCGGGGAAATCACCGGGTTGACGCGCCGCTATAAACTAAGCAGCGAGAGCCATAGGCTCAAAAGAAGAGTTGTTGTCAATTCAATTTGACGGTACCCCTGTTTAACGAGGCGAGGAGACCTCGGCTTGCTTCCTCTCTCAGAGCTATCGTGTCGAAACCAGTCGCCCCCGAATGTTGGGAAAGTCTGGATGGTATCGGGCCTGCAAACACCCGATAACCGTCGACTTTTCAAAGAACACGCGGGGTGAACCCCGCTCGTGGATAGCTATCTTACCACGTTCTAAAGGCAGGCAGCCGCACTATGCACGAGCTGTGAAGACCCTAATGTGCACCACACTTCGCACTTTTGCCACCGAACGCGTCACGTATATTTTCGCCAAGCAAAATTGACCCGTCGAAAGGACCGTTATGGATACCAAGCAGCAACTCGTCAATGCCCTCGCAGGCCTGGGCTCAACCATTACCGAAGCTATGGATGTCATCGAAGGCTTTGTCCCCTGCGGACATCCCGCCCTCACGGTTTCGAACGCCCTTGTTGCGCTGGACGCTGACGATGATGCAGCACTCGCCCAGCAGCTTGAGACCGTCGAGGGCTTTATCGACCACGTGAGTGAGAACCGCGGCGTGGCCGCCTACCACGGCATCGAGATCGAGCTCGCGGGTCCCAAAGCCGATCTGCTCGCAGCAATCCGCGAGGTAGGCGCCCTTATGCAGACCGCAGGCGTCAAGAACACCCAGGTCAACGAGTGGGTCTACCGCAGTCTGGCAGCACTCGACAGCTCCGACGAAAAGGCAGCCGAGCTGCTCGCAGAAAGTCCCGCCATCAAGGCCGAGCTTTTGTAAATAGCAGACGCGGGCCCCTTGGCGCATCGTCGTCCAAGGGGCCCGCGAACAGCTCGCGTCAACCGATAGCCGTGCCGCCGCGTTTGGCCAAAACAAGAATCGGCATCATTTGACGAGGTGTCTTTGCTGCAAGATCGGCATGTTCGAGCAGTTTGCGATCGTTGGTCACCAAGTAATCGACCTGCGCGCGTTTGCATGCGGCGAGTACCAAGTTGTCCTCGTAATCGCGATGGAGCGTCAGATATTTGTCGGCCAGCCAAAGATCCGACGCATCTGCGCCCACGGCCGTGGCGTTTTCGGTCATGTTCCGAACAAACGCCAGCGCCGCATCGCCAATTGCACGGGCAGACGCCTCGTCGAGCGCTCCCCCGCTGGCAAGAACGCTACGCTTCAGCTCGTGTTGGACAACGTACAGCACGTCCTTGGCGATATGCACCGGAAAGAACAGCAATGCCCCCGCCTCCGCCGCCTGCCCAATAAACGCACGCGCGGCAAGCGACTCAGCATGGTCGACGCAAAACGAATCAACCCATACGTTGGCATCCAAACGCAAAAGGCCTGCGCCCGGACGACACCGATGCCGTCTGGGCGCAGGCCAGATAACGTGGGCGAACACGTCTGCTAACGCAGGTACGCCTTTGCGTTGCCCAGGCTGTAGGCGATCGTTGAGCCGTTGTGCAGCAGTGACGACGTCTGCGGAGTGATCATGCCGGTAATACCCAATGCCAACAGCGCCGAGTTGGTGAGCATCACCTTGGAATACGAACTCGTCAGACGGTCGATGAGACCCTGGCTCATGCGGCGCAGGCGCACGATCGCGGCCAGATCCGTATCGGTCAGGATGATATCGGCGACTTCCTTGGCGATGTCGCTTCCGCCACCCATGGCCAGGCCCACGTCGGCCAAACCGAGCGCCGGCGAATCGTTGACGCCGTCGCCCACCATGGCAACATGGCGCCCCTCGCTCTTAATGCGTTCCACATAGGCGTACTTGTCCTCGGGCAGCAGTTCGGCCTTAAACTCGTCGACACCCGCCTCGCGCGCAATGCGCTCGGCCGTGCGCT
>CATXML010000065.1 GCA_958372035.1 uncultured Collinsella sp.
ACAAGATCGCCGGTGAGCTGCTTCCGGCCGTCTTCCACGTGACGGCGCGCGCACTCGCTTCGCACACCCTGTCCATCTTCGGTGACCAGTCCGACGTTATGGCATGCCGCCAGACCGGCTTCGCCATGCTCGCCGAGGGCAACGTGCAGGAAGTCATGGATCTGTCCCCCGTGGCGCATCTGGCCGCCATCAAGGGCCGCGTTCCGTTCCTGAACTTCTTCGACGGCTTCCGTACCTCGCACGAGATCCAGAAGATCGCCGTCTGGGATTATGATGATCTGGCTGATATGGTGGACATGGATGCGGTCAATGCCTTCCGTCAGCGCGGTCTGAACCCGCAGCATCCGCAGATGCGCGGCAGCCATGAAAACGGCGACATCTTCTTCCAGAACCGTGAGGCGTCCAACAAGTACTACGACGCTGTTCCGGAGCTGGTCGAGGAGTACATGGCGAAGATCAATGCCAAGATCGGCACCAACTACCAGCTGTTCAACTACTACGGCGCCCCGGATGCTGACCGTGTCATCATCTCCATGGGCTCCATCTGCGACGTGGCCGAGGAGGTCATCGACTACCTCAACGCCCACGGCGAAAAGGTCGGCCTCGTGAAGGTCCGCCTGTACCGTCCGTTCCGTGCCGACAAGCTCATCGCGGCCATCCCGGCGACCTGCAAGAAGATCGCCGTGCTCGACCGCACGAAGGAGCCCGGCGCACAGGGCGAGCCCCTGTACCTTGACGTTGTCACCGCGCTGGCCAACGCCGGCCGCAACGACATCGTCGTCACCGGCGGCCGCTACGGTCTTGGCTCCAAGGATACCCCGCCGGCCTCCGTGTTCGCGGTCTACGAGGAGCTCAAGAGCGAGAACCCGAAGCGTCAGTTCACCATCGGCATCGTTGACGACGTGACCAACCTCTCCCTGCCGGAGACGGACGCGCCCGACACCTCCGCCGAGGGCACCATCGCCTGCAAGTTCTGGGGTCTCGGCGGTGACGGCACCGTCGGCGCCAACAAGAACTCCATCAAGATCATCGGCGACCACACCGACAAGTACGTCCAGGCCTACTTCCAGTACGACTCCAAGAAGACCGGCGGCGTCACCGTCTCGCACCTGCGCTTTGGTGATTCCCCGATCCGCTCGCCGTACTACGTGACCAAGGCCGACTTTGTCGCTTGCCACAACCCCAGCTACATCGTCAAGGGCTTCAAGATGGTCCGCGACGTCAAGCCGGGCGGCACCTTCCTGGTCAACTGCCAGTGGAGCGACGAGGAGTTCGCCGAGCACATGCCCGCCGTGGCCAAGCGCTACATCGCGAACAACAACGTCAACGTCTACCTGATCGACGCTATCGACCTGGCCGCCAAGGTCGGCATGGGCAAGCGCACCAACACGGTGCTCCAGTCCGCCTTCTTCGCGCTGGCCAAGGTCCTGCCCGCCGAGGACGCTCTGCAGTACATGAAGGACGCGGCCACCAAGTCCTACATGAAGAAGGGCCAGGCCATCGTCGACGCCAACCACAAGGCCATCGATGCCGGCGCTACCGCCTTCCGTAAGTTCGAGGTTCCGGCCGACTGGGCAACTGCCGAGGATGCCGCTCCCGTCGAGCTCTCCGAGGAGACCAAGTCCGCCATCGCCCAGCAGGTCAAGAACCTGCTCGAGCCCATCGATCGCATGGATGGCGACAGCCTGCCCGTTTCCGCCTTTGTCGATTGCGCCGACGGCCAGTTTGAGCTGGGCGCCTCCGCATACGAGAAGCGCGGCGTCGCCGTGGTCGTTCCTCACTGGGACGAGACCAAGTGCATCCAGTGCAACCAGTGCGCCTATGTGTGCCCGCATGCCACCATCCGTCCGTTCGCGATGACCGAGGACGAGGCTGCCGCCGCGCCCGAGGCTACCCGCACGCTCGACGCCATGGGCCCCAAGGCCAAGGGCATGAAGTTCACCATGGCCGTGTCCCCGCTCGACTGCATGGGCTGCACCAACTGCGTCAAGGTCTGCCCCAAGGGTGCCCTCGAGATGGTTCCCACCGAGCAGGAGATGGACCAGCAGCCCGTTTGGGACTACATGGTCGAGAACGTCTCCGAGAAGAAGGAGCTCATCGCGGCCAACGTTAAGGGCAGCCAGTTTAAGCAGCCCTACCTGGAGTTCTCTGGCTCCTGCGCCGGCTGCGCCGAGACCGCCTATGCACGTCTGGTGACCCAGGTCGCCGGCGACCGCATGTTCATCTCCAACGCCACCGGCTGCTCCTCCATTTGGGGCAACCCCGCTGCCACCGCTCCTTACTGCAAGGACAAGGACGGTCACGGCCCGGCGTGGAACAACTCCCTGTTCGAGGATAATGCCGAGCATGGTCTGGGCATGGCCGTTGGCTATGAGGCCGTTCAGCACAAGCTGATCGCCGCTACCCAGGAGATCATCGCCTCCGATGGTCCGTCCGATGAGCTCAAGGCCGCCGGCCAGGCTTGGATCGACTCCGTCAACGACGCCGAGGCCTCCAAGACCGCTGCCGCTGCCTACGTTGCCGAGCTTGAGAAGTGCGGCTGCGACGCTTCCAAGGCGATCCTCGCCGACAAGGCTTACCTCACCAAGAAGTCCTTCTGGATCTTCGGCGGCGACGGCTGGGCCTACGACATCGGCTTCGGTGGCTTGGACCACGTCCTGGCTTCCGGCCACAACGTCAACGTCTTCGTCTTCGACACCGAGGTTTACTCCAACACCGGTGGTCAGGCCTCCAAGGCCTCGAACCTGGGCCAGGTCGCTCAGTTCGCCGCTGCCGGTAAGGTGACCAAGAAGAAGTCCCTGGCCGAGATTGCCATGAGCTACGGCTACGTCTACGTGGCGCAGGTCGCCATGGGCGCCAACCCGGCTCAGACCCTCAAGGCCATCCACGAGGCCGAGGCCTACGACGGCCCGTCCCTCATCATCGGCTACAGCCCCTGCGAGATGCACTCCATCAAGAAGGGCGGCATGCAGAACTGCCAGGCCGAGATGAAGAAGGCTGTCGAGTGCGGTTACTGGAACCTCTTCCGCTTCAACCCCGAGGCTGCTGCCGGCAAGAAGTTCTCGCTCGATTCCAAGGAGCCCGCGGGCGGTTATCAGGAGTTCCTGATGAACGAGGCCCGTTACGCTTCGCTGACGCGTTCCTTCCCCGAGCGCGCCGAGGAGCTCTTCAAGGAGAACGAGCAGGCCGCTATGGATCGCTACGCTCACCTGCTGAAGCTCAAGACGGTGTACAACGAGGCTTAGGTCTCCCACCGCAGGATCTGAGGGCTGACCTTCGCGGACGTCCTCGGACATGAAAGAACCCCCGCTGCGCACTACGTGCGGCGGGGGTTCTTTCGTCCTGCGGAGTGTCCGCGAAGGTCAGCCCTCAAATCCTGCTACGACTACGTCCTCAGATTGTGTGGGCTGATGAAGGGCGTGGTTGGTGGGGTGCCTTGTCCCGGTCGCTGTTTCGCGGCTTTGGGCATAGAGGGGGACCTGGTTGCGGACCCAGATGGCCTAGAGGGATATGGGTGCAAACGAGAAATCGTTGTTGGGGTCGTCGTTTTCCATAAACTCATCGAGGCAGAATGTCATATAGATTGGAACGTACAGAACCTTGCCCTCTTTGCTGAGGTTCTCGTGGCTTAGCACAACGGCCTCGGGGATTTTGTACTCGCTCACGCTCATCAGACGGTCGAGGGCCGCATGGGCTCGAACCTTCTTGCCCGATTTGACCTCGATTGGGACAACGTGCCCGCGAGTGCCTTCGATCACAAAGTCAACTTCGCCGACCTCGCGTGTCTGGTAGTACCATGCATCAGTTCCAAGGGCGACAAGCTCCTGCGCGACCACGTTCTCATAGAGACCGCCGAGGTTGGGGGTTTTCATATCAAGGTAGACAGCGCGTGCCGTGCTGCCGGGATACCGTGATGCGAGCATGCCTGTATCAGACTCGTATAGTTTAAAGGCGGTCGCCTTCTCTGTCCTCTTAAGAGGACTTCGGGCCTCCGTCACCTGGGCGACCATCAAACCGACGCCCGCGTTCACCAGCCATAGGAAATCCTGCTCGTATTTTTGAAGGCGAGCCCCCTCGCCCAGGGATGAAACAACAAAGCGATGGGACTCCGCCTCAAGCTGAACGGGAATTTGTTCGAAAATCGCGCGAACGTTAAACGCTCGAGTCGATGCATATTTAGAGATATCACTTTTGTACTGATCGACCAGCTGAATTTGAAGCTCACGCGTCCTCACGAGTGAATAACCCGAATCGATATAGTTCTGTACGACCTCCGGCATGCCGCCGCAAACGATATAAGCTCTAAAGTTTTTGAGCATCACCTCATGAATATAGTTTTCGACGGGACGCCTCTCGACAAGGCAGCTGCGGATGTCTGCAAGCACATTCTCGCTGATGCTGTTTGCCCAACAAAACTCTTCAAAATCCATTGGCCGCATAACAATGTGCTCGACATACCCCACCGGGAAAGAAGAGATCCCCTTAAACTCAGTCCCAAGCATAGACCCCGAGAAGACATAGCTAAAGCGCCCGTCCTCGACCAACGCCTTCATGAGCGTGACGATCTGCGGATACTCCTGTATTTCATCGACAAAGATAAGCGTATCTCCCTCAACAAGCGGTGCATCCGCAAGAAGGGCCACGCGGTTGATAAAGTCAACGGCGTTCTTAGCGCCAATGAGCACATCTCTTGCCTCGGCATCGAGCAGCAAATTGGCCTCAAAATACGACGCGTAGTTGTCTTTACCAAACGCGCGAATCGCATAGCTCTTGCCAATCTGACGCGCACCGGTAACAAGCAACGCTTTATCGGAGTCGTTCTTCCAGCTCAAAAGCCTGTCAGTGACCTTACGGCGTAGCATTAAAACACCTCATTGACAAAAATTGGCAAATAGATTTGCCCATAATCATACAAAAATTGGCAAATAGATTTGACCCAAATCGTACAAAAATTGGCAGATAGCAAAGATTCGCTTAGGTCTCAAAGCCATCGAGTCGGCGCGGTGCCATGCGAAAACGCTGGGGACGCCGTTAGCGTTCTCGGCTGCTTGGGTGGGCAGGAGCGAAAGGGCATCAGCGGCGTTCATGCAGTATCCGACGGTAAAGTTCCATACTGCGAACTCACAATCGCTTGCCGCAAAGTGAAGCGCGTTCGGCTATCCCTTTTGTTGGATGAAAAGCCCCGTGTTATTGCAGGGGTGCATACTTGTCTTGCAAGTGCATAGAATCTCGTATAGTGCGAGTAAATAATTGCAGTGTCGGTTATGTGTTTAGCAAAGATATAGTTTGCATAATCCAGCCTAATCTCTGCTCTAATTAAATAAAGTCGCACGTAGATGACGTAAACATGTGTGAGCTGGGCTTCTTTACGCTGAGCGGGTAAAAACGACCGTTCACCGTTAAACTATTTTCAAAATGAATAAAATGAGCGATAAAGAGAATATAAACCTTAATAAACTCGCGTATTGCACGGACGCGGGTTATTAATGGGTTGTAGGCCTTTTACAGAAAGGATTCCAGCAATGTCTAAGCCTCTTGGCAAGCCCGATCGTATTGTCGTCGCCCTCGGCGGCAACGCCCTCGGCAACAACCCCGTCGAGCAGATCCAGGCCGTGAGCAACACCGCCCACGCTCTCCTTGGTCTTATCGAGCAGGGTAACGAGATCATCATCACCCACGGCAACGGCCCGCAGGTCGGCATGATCCAGAACGCCTTCGCCGCTGCCCATGATGCCATCGGCACCCCCGAGATGCCGCTGCCCGAGTGCGGCGCCATGTCCCAGGGCTACATCGGCTACCACCTGCAGCAGGGCATCGGCCGCGAGATGCACAAACGCTATAAGCGTTGGCACGCCGCCACCGTCGTCACCCAGATCGAGTGCGACCCGGACGATCCCGCGTTCAAGAACCCGACCAAGCCGATCGGCCCCTTCTACACCGAGGAGCAGGCCAAGGAGTTCATGGCCGAGGATCCTTCCAAGGTCTTCGTCGAGGATTCCGGCCGCGGCTGGCGTCGCGTTGTCGCTTCCCCTGATCCCAAGAAGATCGTCGAGGCTGACTCCATCCTCAACCTGCTCGACAACGAGTTCATCGTCATCGCCTGCGGTGGCGGCGGCATCCCCGTCGTCCGCGACTACGAGAACAAGGGCTGCTACAAGGGCGTTCCCGCCGTTATCGACAAGGATCTGGGCGGCGAGCTGCTGGCCGAGGACTGCGACGCCGACGTTCTGTTCCTGCTGACCGCCGTTGAGCATGTCGCCATCAACTTTGGCAAGCCCAACCAGGAGGAGCTCGAGGACCTCACCGCCGACGAGGCCGAGCGCCTGGCCGACGAGGGCCAGTTCGGCAAGGGTTCCATGGAGCCCAAGGTCCGCGCCGCCATCAAGTTTGCCCGCTCCCGCAAGGGCCGCACCTGCATCATCGGCGCCCTGGACAAGGCCGCCGAGACCATGGCCGGTCTCTCCGGTACCCGCATCCACGAGTAGCCTCTACTCTGTTGCCTCTCCCGTGGGCGCCAGGCAAGACGCCCACAAACTAGCCTCTCTTCATGAGCCCCGCAGTCCGCTCCGGCTGCGGGGCTTTTGTTTCAACCCGGCACTTGGGGACGTTCCTTTCCTGCCGGCATCTTGGGACAGTCCTTAATAGTCATTGGGGAC
>CATXML010000066.1 GCA_958372035.1 uncultured Collinsella sp.
ATGCCGGTAAGAAGAAAGTTCTGCGGACGTTTCTTTTCCATCATCTTGAGCTTGCTCGGGAAGAACGCAGGATCAGCGAAGTCGTCAATCATATGCCAACGTTTCACATTGTTACGGGCATAGCAATATGGACACCCCACCGTGCAGCCGATGACGATATTCATATTCTGAATCTGATTTTTGATGCAGATGCTCATAACGCCTGCCTACCTGCCTCTCCCGTAAACACGCAATCAGCCTCCCCCACCTTGCGGGCAAAAGCCTCGATATCTTGCTTGCAAGCAGCAGGCTCGCAATCGCTCAAATCGTATGACGTGCCGCCGTTTCGATAGACGGCCCGATGGGAAAACGATCGGCTGACAAGCCCGATGCCGAGCTTCTCGCACAGGGTCATCCGTGCTCCCTTTCAGCTATAAAAAACAGGTGTCTATAAACAGTATCCTTGTTGATTTTCGCAGGGGCAATGAACAAACGCGTGCACCTGTCGATAAACGAACAGCTACTGGACATTGTCAAACGACTCAGATTGGGGAGGCGATGGGAGAAACCAAGATCGACCGCCGGCGGCGCTACACCCTCTCGGTCATACAGGAGTCGTTCTTCGCGCTGCTGGCCGAGGTCGGCTTCGCGAAGATGACGGTGGCGGACATCTGACGCCGCGCCGAGATCAACCGGGGAACGTTCTATCTGCATTACGAGGATAAGTACGCGCTGCTCGATGCGCTTATCGACGAGGCATTGGCAGCGGCTCCCCCGCTTGAGGGGGTTGAATCGGCAACGCTTTGCCAGCGTCCGCCGGCAGACGACGATTATCGCCTGCTTTATTCGGACAGCGACGCATACGCTCGCGTAGCCCAGCGCGTCATAGAACGCGGAGCGGAGCAGATGGTTCCCTGGGTCATGGAGAAAACAGGGCTTTCACGCGAAGACGCCTTCCTGCTCTTCGTCCACAACGTCCAGGGCAATCTGGCCGTCAACCGCCTGCTCGGCTGGAGACGAGGCCCCGAGTTCGCCCATGCCCAGGAGCTGCTCAACGCCTATTCCGAAGGGGGCTTACTGGCGGTATCCGCTCTTCGCGATTCCGATAACCCATCGTGACCTGCGATTCAGGAATACCAGCCTCCGAGCCCTCTCGTTCGGAGGCTGCGGCTAAAACCTCATTGCGCGTCTACCGCTCCGCGTTACTCGCCACCTGCCCGCGCCACCGAGAGCAGGGCGCCCAAATCGGCCTGGATCGCCCCTGCCTTGCTTCCAAGCTGCAGCGGAGCCGAGCCGCCCGAGATGTTTACGCTCAAAAGGTGCGCATCCGGCAGCTTCGCGGTCATGCTCCAGAACGGGAGCGTGATGATGCCCGGGGTCATCTCGCCCACGCCGAGCTCCAGCAACAGCACGCGGCGATCGCTGCGCTCGCGCACGAAGCGCTCGTATCGTCCGAGGCTCTCGCGCCATGCCGCACACTGCAGAAACGTGTCGTCGCGCACCCACGGCACAAGCTGCCAGCCGCAGTGCGGGCATCGGGGGACATCCTCGCTGCGGATCTCGAACCCCGCCATGCCCGCGAGCATGCGCTCGACGTAGGGGCTCGCATCGAAGAGCTCGTCGCAGCATGGCTGCTTGCACTGAAGGTGCGCGAAGCTTCCCTGATAGTTACAGGTTCTCTCGTCGGGAAACGTCTTCTCGACTTGGGTGTCTACATTGGTGCTCAGGATGAAGTAATCCTTATGGCCGATGAGGGACCGTAGGTCGAGATAGGGCTGCGAGGCCGGCTCGCGCAGCATGAAGTCGATGTATCGCGCATAGTATGCCCATTGCTGCTCGAGGCTGGGGTAGAGGTGGTAGAAGCCGTCGAAAAGGCTCTTGAAGCCAAAGGCTTGCTGCCAGTCCGCCATTCCGGCGCGCGCCATGCCTGCGCGGTTGTAATGGTTGAACCCGGCGGCGCTCGACATGCCCGAGCCGATGCCGACGATGATGGCGTCGGCATCGTCGATAAGGCTTCGAAGCCTACGCGCTTCTCTTTCTAGGGGTGGCATCGGGCGATCTCCTCGAAAGCCGGGGCCATATCGCCGTCAACGAGAATCGTCTCGCACGAGGCGTCGGGCACCATGGCCTGGCTGTAGTTGAACACGATGTAGGTGGCGTGCTCGCAGGCGCTTGCGACCTGAGCGAGCATGCGCTTTATGATGCCGTTGCGCAGTCCCACGCCAAGTTCGAGGATGGCGACCCTGCCGTTGCGATGGGCTTGCACAAGGCGCTCGAGCTCCTCGAGCTGGGCCGTGGCGAGGACGTCTGGATGGGCGAGACGCCGCTCGTCGATCGACGTGCGTATGCTCCCCTCCGTCTCGAGCACGCGGTTCTCGTTGAACCCTGCGCGTACGAAGTGCCCGTCGATATTGCACGTGATCACGAAGGTGTCAGCGTGCTCTGTAAGACGCCGCAGCCCGTTCATGAGCGGGCTGGGCTCATACTCGACATACTCCTTTTGATGGAACCGCTCGACCCATCGGCTTCGCACGCTGGCATCCGGGGAGGCGAGCCCCTGCAGTATGCAGCCGATGCCGTCGGCCTGAGCGAGGTCGCCGTACGCCTCTCGGAAATGAGCATCGGCGCAGAAGAGGTTGAGCCCCTCTGCCATGTCCAGCCCGTTGCTGGCGCCGATGATGACAAGATCCGCCTCGGCTAGCGCCCTGCCTATGCGAACTGCTTTCACCGTTTCCATGTGCTACCTCCCCAGCGTCTTGCGCACGTCGGCGAGCACGTCGGCGATGTCGGCGCGAACGGCGAGCCCCCAATCCTCGATCGCGCGGGGGAGAAACTGCGTCCTGTTGTTCACGGCGATGTAGCTAGCCTGCGGCAACTGCGCCGTGAGGGCCCAGAACGGCTCCTGGATAAACGCAGGCGTCATGCGGCCCACGCCCAGCTCGAGGAAAAGGATCCTCTGCCGCGCGTGCGCGTCGAGCCAGTCGGACACCTTGTGGTACTGCTCCTCGTAGAGCTCGCCCTGCAGGAAGTTGCCGTAGCCGCGAACCCAGGGGAACGCCTCTGCCCCGCAGTGCGGGCAGCGCGGCACGAGCTCTGTCGGAACCTCAAGGCCGTCTCCCATGGCCTCTACCATGTTGGAGACCGGCTCGACCGCGTTCCACACCTCGTCGGTGCAACAGCGGGAGCACTGAAAGAAGCGGTGGTCGCCTTGGATCTCTGCCACCTTCTCCCAGGGGTAGAGCTTCACAAACTGCGTGTCCTGGTTGGTGGTGAGCACGAAGAAATCCTTCTCGGCGAGAATGGCGTCGAGGTCCTTGTAGGGCTTGCGCAGCGGGGCGTTGAGCGTGGTGTCGAGGAAGGTGGCGAGGTATCCCCAGCGCGCCTCGGCGGTGGGCCAGCGGTAGAACGACCCCTCGAAAGCGCCCTTGAAACCGTAACGCTCGGCGAATTTGCCGAAATGCCTGCGATAGGTTGCGTTGTCCTCGTAATAGAAGTCGCCGCCGCCCGCCGCGGAGAGCCCAGAGGCCCCGCCCACCAGCACGCAATCGGCTTCCTCGATCATGCGGGCGAAGTCCCTGATTTGCTGGTCGTAGGGCTCGGGCTCGCGGTCACTCAGCTCATAGGGCGTGCCGCCGCTGCGGTAGGCGGCCTGAAGGGAAAACGATTGGTTGGTGAGCTCGATAACGAGCTGCTCGTACAGGGTCACTGGATACCTTCTTTCAGCTATTATAAACAGGTGTCTATAAAAAGTATCCATGTCGATTTGCTTAAGAGCAATGAACAGCTTCGGCCTGCTGTCGATAAACGAGCGTTTGCCGGGCATTGTCGAGCGTTGCAATTGGAGGGGTAATGGAAGCGGGGAAGATCGATCGTCGCCGACGCTATACACTCTCGGTCATACGGGAGGCGTTCTTCGCGCTGCTGGCCGAGGTCGGCTTCGCGAAGATGACGGTAGCGGATATCTGCCGCCGCGCCGATATCAACCGTGGCACGTTCTATCTGCACTACGAGGACAAGTTCGCCCTGCTCGACGCGCTTATCGACGAGGCCTTGGCGGCGGTGCCGCCGCTCGAGGGAACGGAGGCGGGTGCCCTCTGCCAGCGTCCGCCGGCAAACGATGACTATTATCTGCTCTACTCGGATGACGACGCGTACGCCCGGGTGGCACAGCGCGTCGTCGAGCGCGGCGCCGAGCAGATGGTTCCCTCGATCATGGAGGAGACTGGGCTTTCGCGCGAGGACGCCTATCTGCTCTTCGTCCACAACGTCCAGGGAAATCTCGCGGTCAACCGCCTACTTGGTTGGAGGCGGGGACCCGAGTTCGCTCACGCCCAGGAGCTGCTCAGTGCCTATTCCGAAGGAGGCATGCGGGCGGTATCGGCTCGCCACGACCCCCGTAGTTGATCTTGACAGCGTGCCATTTCAGGCAGGCGACGTTGCTATGGCCCCTCTTTGGTTTTCGATGTTGTATAAGGCAATCGCAATCGCCTTGAGCTTCTTTAGGGAACTTGAGCAAGAGATATGGCCTGCTGGCGATTGATTAACCCCATTTGTTTTGGTTACAAGAAAAAATGCTGCGCGCCTGCAGCATGAAGGAGAGGGAATCCTATGAATATCGTTGTATTGAGCGGCAGCCCGCGTAAGGGCGCCAATACCGATACCATGGTCGAGGCGTTTGCCGAGACCGCGCGTGAGGGCGGCAATACGGTCGAGGTCGTCCGCGCTGCCAGCAAGAAGATCGCCGGCTGCTTGGGATGCCAGTACTGCTTCGCCCATGAGGGCGTCTGCGTGCAGAAGGATGACATGGCCAACGTGATTGAGTCGCTGAAAGACGCCGACATGGTCGTCTTCGCTTCGCCTATCTACTGGTTTGATATCACCGCACAGGAGAAGGCTGTCATCGACCGCCTGTACGCCTTCGGTGCTACGGGCTTCCCGTTCACCAAGACGGCCCTTTTACTCGATAGCCACAGCGAGGGCGTCTATGATGCGGCGATCGCTATGTACAAGTCAACCTGCGCGTACTGCAAGTGGGAGGACCAGGGCATTGTCACCATCAGCGGTATGACCGAGCGCGACAGCATGGCATCCTCGCCCAAGTTGAAAGAGGTGCGAGAGCTCGCTCGCAAGCTCGCCTAAGGACAAGAAGAACGCATGGCAATCAACACTAGCGGAAATGCTTGCTGCCCTTACCAAGAGATAGGGGTGTATTCCCTCAAGTGCTGTATAGAACAATTTTTAAACGCAGAAAAATAACTGAAAACAAATTAATCCGCGTTAAAATATTGTCAAACAGAAGTTCATGAGGGAAGGTTGCGTATGCGTCGCAAGGCAGACGAGCTCCTTAGGGAATGGCGAGACAGAGCTGATAGAAAACCTTTGCTGGTCAAAGGCGTGCGCCAGTGTGGCAAGACCTATTTGCTCAGAACGTACGCCCAGGATCTTTTCGAATCGGTTGTCTACGTTAATCTTGAGAACGACCGGTCGGCGCGAGCGGATTTTTTGGGCGGTCTTGACCCTCATTCGATTGTACGCGCGATCGAGGCTCGTACGGGACAGCGTATCGTGCCTGGCAAAACCTTACTGTTCATTGACGAGATCCAGGCATGCGAGGAAGCGCTCACTTCCCTTAAATACTTTTGCGAAGATGCTCCCGAGTATTACGTTGCGGCTGCTGGGTCGCTTCTTGGGGTTGCCATTAACCATCAGTCGTATTCGTTCCCCGTCGGAAAGACCGACTTGATCGAGATGACCCCACTCGATTTCGAGGAGTTTCTCTGGGCAATGGGGCACGATCAGCTGGTCGACGAGATACGCTCGTCATTCGAGTTAATGGGTCCTCTTGCGCCAAGCCTTCATGAAAAGGCGCTTGGGCTCTATCGACAGTATCTTGTTGTTGGCGGAATGCCCGAGGCGGTCCAAACGTATATCGATGATCAGTCAATCATTGATGTGGCCGAAAAACATCGGATTATTCTCGACGGATATTCCGCCGACACCAATAAATATGCTGATGAACGCTTGAGCGCAAAGACGCGTGCGTGCTTCGATTCCATTCCACAGCAGCTTGCCAAAGAGAATCGTAAATTTCAATACAAGGTAGTGCGAGCGGGGGGCAATGCGTCTCTCTTTGGAGATGCTCTCGACTGGCTTGTATTGTCGGGTACGGTGGCGCGCTGCAGCCTAGTTGGGAAGATCGAAAGCCCTTTAGAGGCCTTCGTTAACCCTTCTGCTTTTAAAATCTATCAGGCGGATACAGGGCTGCTCGTCTCCAAGGCCGGTGCTCAACGCGCCGATATTCTTGCCGGCATCGGCGGCACATTCATGGGTGCACTTACCGAAAACTACGTCGCCCAACAGCTTTCAGCCATGGGCTATCCGCTGCATTATTGGGCGCGAGATAATCGTGCGGAAATCGACTTTGTAGTAGAGAAGCAGGGATGCTTGTCTGCGATTGAAGTCAAGGCGGGAGAGAACACAAGATCTCGAAGCCTGTCCTCACTTAAAAAGACCCATCCGGGCGTACGCCTTATCAGGCTATCGACTAAGCCCTTTGGA
>CATXML010000067.1 GCA_958372035.1 uncultured Collinsella sp.
CGTTCATGCTCAGTTGCGTCGCTACACCAGCTACGGTAGCCGCGCGCAGGCGACCGAGTTGCCGACCCTCCAGCTCGACGGCCTCGAGATCAACCGTGACGCTCGCTCCGTGACGGTGGACGGTGCGCCGGTGCGCCTCACGCCCATCGAGTATTCCATCTTGCTGTATCTGGCCGAGCATCGCGGCAGCGTAGTGCCCGTGGAGGACCTGTTCCGCGCGGTGTGGAACGAGGACTTTATGCCCGGCTCCAACAATACGGTGATGGTGCATATTCGCCACCTGCGCGAAAAGATTGGTGACGACGCTCAGAAGCCGCGTTTTATCAAAAACGTCTGGGGCGTCGGCTACATCATCGAATAACGCTGTTCGCTTGTGAGGATATTGATATGACAAAAGACGATAGGCAGGCGTTCGAGGTGCCCGATCGGCTCTTTGAATACGTGAGGGCGGTCGTCGATAATCGCGCGCTTGCGACGGTGCTGCTCTTTTTGCTGGGTCTGCTGCTAATCGGCATTGATAACATCGCCGGTATCTTGGCGGTGCTACTCATCGGCTTCTTGCTGATCGATCGCTTTGAAATCGTGCGTCGTTGCGTGGTAATCGGCGGTGCCGCGTGGGTCATGACGCTGGCGATTGGCACCGTGGCACTCGGTGGCATTAAGGGACCGGTGCTGTTCGATGCCGGCTTTGTATTCAACATGCTTGGCTTTGTCCTGGCGCTTGCCGTGTGCGTCTTGTTCTTTTGCGGCCGAGCGCTGTATTACCAAGGCTACGAGCAAGGGGAACAGCATGCCGATCGCGTGCTTGCGGCCCGTATCCAGGACCGCCTGATCGATCATCCTGACGCCTGGGACAACATCGACGGAGACTTCCTGGAGGTCGAGGGTGCGCTCAACCGCGCGCGCGATCGCGAGCGTAAGGTGCAGCAAGCCCTACGCGACGAGTCGCATCGCAAGGACGACTTGGTCACATACTTGGCGCATGACTTGCGCACGCCGCTTGCCAGCGTGGTGGGCTACCTCTCGCTGTTGCAGGAGGCGCCCGACCTGCCGGTTGAGCAGCGCGCGCACTTTACGGGCGTGGCGCTCGACAAGGCGCACCGACTCGACGCGCTTATTGAGGAGTTCTTTGATATCACGCGCTTTAACTTCCACGATATTGTGCTCACGCGCGGCTACGTCGACCTTGGATTGCTGCTGGCACAGGTGGCCGATGAGTTCTATCCCATTCTCAACGAGCAGCACAAAGATGTCCAAGTTGATGTGCGTGAGGACCTGACGGTGCTCGTAGATGGCGACAAGATGGCTCGCGTGTTCAACAACATCATGAAAAACGCCATCGCCTATAGCTACGAAGGATCGACCATCACGATTGAGGCTGGGCACCAAGATGACGGTGGAGTGCGAATTCGCTTTATCAATCAGGGTGATCCGATTCCGGCGGCTAAGCTCAAGGTGATCTTTGAGAAGTTCTATCGCCTGGATGCGGCGCGCGCGACCAATCGCGGCGGCGCCGGGCTTGGCCTTGCCATCGCCAAGGAGATCGTTGCGGCGCACAGCGGCACCATTGCGTGCGAATCGACACCCGAGCACACGGTGTTTACCATTGCGCTGCCCGCTGCATAACCAGCGTGCCCTTACAAACACTTGACAATGCGCTCACGTGCGTATGAGCCGCGATTTCTACTATCGATACTGCTGAATTGATATCGATATGGAGGTATGCGGTATGACGGCTGCTGCGGCGATGGAGCCTACGGAGCTTGAGGAACTCATGGAGGCGCAAGCCGAGGCCGCGCACGAGCGCGAGGTCGGGGACGCGACTCGCCCCACGGCGCATGACCTTGCCGCCTCGCCGACGCGCATCGATGTTGAGGGTCTTGACCTGTTTTACGGCGACCATCATGCGCTCAAGGACGTGAACATCAAAATTCGCGACAAGCAGATCACCTCGTTCATCGGGCCTTCGGGCTGCGGAAAGTCGACGCTGCTGCGCTGCTTTAACCGTATGAACGACGATATCAAGGATTGCCGCATTGAAGGCAAGATTGCACTCGACGGTCAGGATATCCTGGGCGATTACGATATCTGCCGCTTGCGCCAGCGCGTGGGTATGGTGTTCCAACGCCCCAATCCGTTTCCCATGAGCATCTACGACAACGTCGCCTACGGTCCTCGCGGCATGGGAGTGCGCGACCGCGTCGTGCTCGACGAGTTGGTCGAGGACTCCCTGCGCCGCGCTGCCCTGTGGGACGAGGTCAAGGACAAACTGAAGGAGTCGGGCCTGGGTCTTTCGGGCGGCCAGCAGCAGCGTTTGTGCATCGCCCGTGCACTGGCCGTGCAGCCCGACATTCTGCTGATGGACGAGCCGACCTCGGCGCTCGACCCCGTATCGACGCTGGTGGTGGAGCAGCTGGCCTGCGAGCTCAAGGAGACCTGCACGCTGGTGGTCGTTACGCACAACATGCAGCAGGCTGCGCGCATCTCCGACTCGGTCGCGTTCTTTTTGCTGGGCGAGCTGGTGGAGCATGCGCCCACCGCTCAGCTCTTCAAAAACCCGACCGATCCGCGCACGGCGGATTATTTGACGGGCCGTTTTGGCTGATACCATCTAGTGCAGGCGCCTTTAGGGTTAAGATGCGGTCATGCCGGCCGCAGAGGGGTTCAACATGATCTATTACGTCGAGGACGATGACAACATCAGGGATTTGACAGTCTACGCGCTGCGCAAGCAGGGAATCGAGGCCGAGGGCTTTTCGTGTGATGGCGAGTTTAAAGCTGCCGTGGCGCGACGGGTACCCGATGCCGTCCTGCTCGACATCATGCTGCCCGACACCGATGGCTTGGCGATTATGCGCCGCCTGCGTGCCGATCGCCTGACGGCGACGGTGCCCATCATGATGCTTACCGCCAAGGACACCGAACTCGACAAGGTGATGGCGCTCGATGGCGGTGCCGACGATTACCTGACTAAGCCGTTTTCGCTCATGGAGCTTGCGAGCCGCTGCCGCGCACTGCTGCGTCGCGGCGGCATGGTCAAGCAGGCGAGCGATGTGCTCAGCGTGGGCGACATCGTGCTTTCGCCCAGCCACCGCGAAGTGACTGTTGCCGGTGAACCGCTCAAGCTCACGCTGCGCGAATTCGACCTGCTCGAGTACCTCATGCGCAAACCTGGCGTGGTCTTTACCCGCGAGTCGCTGCTGCAGAGCGTATGGGGCTGGGACTTCGACGGCGGTTCGCGCACCGTCGACGTACATGTGCAGACGCTCCGCCAAAAGCTCGGCGAGCATGCGAGCGCCATAGAGACCGTGCGCGGCGTGGGCTATCGTCTGGCCGAGCCTTCGGCCGATGACGATGCCGAAGGAGCCGACAGCGCGGCTAGCGCATCGGAGGAGTAGCTCGTGGTCTTAGCCCCCCAGGGAAAACGCACCCTGTCGCATCGCGTGTTCGCGACGATTTTTCTTTGCGCTATGGCAGTTATCGTGGCGTTTACGGTGCTGGGCGCGTTCTTTGTGCAAAATACCCTGGCAGATGCCACGAGCGCCAACCTTTCGCAGGAAACCGAGCTTATTGCCGCTGCCTTAAACGAGCAGCAGGAGCCCATCGCATTCTTGCGAAGCCTCGATCGCGAGGACCTTCGCATCACGCTGATCAATAAGGACGGATCGGTCGCCTACGACAACGAGGCGTCGCCTTCCATGTTGCCCAACCATGGCGATCGTCCCGAGGTGGTTGAGGCCCTTGAGAACGGCTCGGGTTCTGCGGAGCGCGCGAGCACCACGCTCGACGAGATTATGCTATATCGCGCCGTCGCCCTTGATAACGGCCAGGTCGTTCGTTTGGCGCAGGCCCAGCCTGGCGTTGCGGCGATTTTGCTTTCGCTGGTGGCGCCGATGCTGCTTATCGCGGCAGCGGGCGCGGTGCTCTCGTTTTTCCTTGCGCGCCGCGAATCCCGTGCCATCATCGAGCCGCTGCAAGAGGTCAATTTGGACCATCCGCGCCGTAGCTATGAGCATGCCTATGCCGAGATGGTTCCCATGCTCGAGCGTATTGAGTCACAGCGCCAGGAGCTTAAACGCCAGATGGCGGTGCTTGCCGATAACGACCGCATGCGTCGCGAGTTCACGGCCAATATCACCCATGAGCTCAAGACCCCGCTTACGGCAATCTCGGGCTATGCCGAGCTTATTGCAAACGGCATGGTCGAGGGCGAGGACGACCTGCGCGCCTTTGGCGGCCGCATCTACCGTGAGGCGGGCCGTTTGGCGGCGCTCGTCAACGATATTCTCACGCTTTCGAACTTGGATGAGGCCGAGCGTGCGAGTGATGGCGAGGCGGTGCCCATTGGCTCCACGGAGCCCATTGAGCTTTCGCGTGCTATCTACGCGGTCGAGCAGCGTCTTGAGCAGGTCGCTCGCCAGGCAAATGTGACGATAGGCCATGAGACCGAGCCTGTGGTCGTCGAAGGCGTAACGCGCCTGATCGATGAGCTCATCTATAACCTGGCGAGCAACGCCATTCGCTACAACCGGCCCGGCGGTACGGTGACGTTGCGGTGCGGAACCAACGACGACGGGCACCCGTATCTGTCGGTTGCCGATACGGGTATTGGTATTGCGCCCGAGGAGCAGGGTAAGGTATTTGAGCGTTTCTATCGCGTTGACAAGAGCCGTTCTAAAGCGCGCGGTGGAACGGGTCTGGGTCTTGCCATCGTCAAGCATGCCGCCCTGTATCATCACGCCTCGCTCGATATGTCAAGCGAGTTGGGGGTGGGGACCACCATCACGGTGACGTTTCCCGTGCAACAGGACGAGCAGTTCGTGTAGCGGTACTGCAAACATGTGAATTTCACGCCGCATCGGGGCTGCCGGTGCGGCGTTAATGTTGCGCAACAATGGTGTAAGCGCTGTATCTTATGTATAGAGTTCGGACTTGGCAAAAAGATGCGATATCATACGAGCAGTTTTGTCGATATGAACTAGGGAAATGAAAGGCAAGCTGCATGACCCTTCTCGAACTGTTCCAGCTGCTTAAAAAGCACCTTAAGCTGGTCATCGCTCTCCCGGTGGTCTGCGCGATCGCCATGGGCGTCGTGTCCTTCACCATGATGGACAACACCTACACCGCCACGACGAGCATGTACATTCTCGCCAAGACCGATGGTAGCCAGACGAGCTACTACAACGACCTGTCGGCGAGCCAGATGCTCTCCAACGATATCGCGACGCTGCTCGATAGCGACAGCGTCAAGAGCGGTGCTGCTAAGGAGCTGGGTCTTTCCAACTTGGATGATTACAAGGTGAGCGTTACGAGCGAGACCACGACTCGTGTCATTTCGCTGTCCGTGACCGGCGCCAGCCCTGACGGTGCCGCCGCCGTCGCCAACGCCATTGCCAACTCGGTGTCTACCGTGGCTCAGGACGTTGACGCCGCCCAGGCCGTCAACGTGATCGATAAGGCAAAGATCCCCAGCCAGCCCAGCGGCCCCAACCGCAAGCTCTACATCGCGGTCGCCGCTCTGGCCGGCCTGTTCGTCGCCGTTGCGATTGTCGTGCTGCTCGACATGCTCAATACTCGCGTCCGCTCCGTTGACGATGCCGTCGAGCTGATCGGTGTGCCCGTTATCGGTCGTTTCCCCGTTGTGAAGGGCGGTAAGTAATTCATGGCCCGTAAAAAGAAAACCAGCGATACCCTCGCCTTTAGCAACGCAGCCAAGACGCTGCTGGCAAACATTCGCTTTGCGAGTGTCGATACGCCGATCAAGTCCATTACCGTTACGTCCTCCATCCCTAACGAGGGCAAGTCCACCATTGCGGTCAACCTGGCTCAGGCCATTGCGACCAGCGGCAAGAGCGTCCTTCTCGTCGAGTGCGACATGCGTCACCGTACGCTTGCCAACCTGCTGGGCCTCCGTCATTCCGGTGGCCTGTACGCCGTCCTTTCCGACCAGATGTCGATTGACGAGGCTGTCGTCGAAACCGGTCAGCCCAACTTCTTCTTCCTCGATGCTGAGCCGCGCATTCCCAACCCGGCTGACATTATCGCCTCGCGCCGCTTTGCCAAGCTGGTTGCCGCGCTGGAGGAGAAGTACCAGTACGTCATTTTCGATACGCCGCCCGTGGGCACCTTTGTCGATGCCGCCGAGGTCGCCGCGATTACCGACGGCACCATCTACGTTATCCGTGAGGACTTCGCCAAGCGCAATGAGATCCTTGCCGCCTTCGACCAGCTCAACAAGGCCGAGGTTAACGTAATTGGCACGGTCATGAACTGCTGCGAGACCTCGAGCCATGACTACTATTACTCTTACTATGGCGAGGACAAGGGCCAGAACAACGCCGTTGCCGGAGTTAACCCTGCTGTTGGCGGTGCCGCTGCAACGGGGACCCCTGCGAAGGCGAAGCGTTTTAAGAAATAGCAACGACGCAGATAAGAGGGCGATATGAGAGACATCCACTGCCATATCCTGCCCGGTGTTGACGACGGCGCGGCGAACCTCGCCATGCTGAAGCGCACGGTGAAAAAGCTCTTTT